>DAIOEG010000144.1:0-6801 GCA_036746415.1 Phycisphaera sp.
GGCACTCAACGTGTGCCCCGCGTCGCCGCCGCGTTCAGCTTTCGGTGGCGTCGGCGTTGCTCTCGTCTTCGACCGGCTCGATAAGTGCGGAGCCGACTTCTTTTTGGAAGGTGTTGTAGAGGCCGCCTGCGCCGTCGAACCAGTAGAACACGCAGAAGCCGTTCTGCACGCCGGTCAGAACGTAGAGCGAGCGTCCCGCTGTGCCGCCGCGCGACTCGCTGGCCTGCCAGACCTGGAAGTTGGTTCCACGCAGGGCGCGTGCGGCCCGGTCCGAGTTGGGCCGGGGCGTCAGGCCTGCCAGCGCGTTGCCGCCGCGCACCAGCGACTGCCGCAGCGTGTCACGGAACTTGATGTACTCGATGTCCAGCAACCCCTCGGCCTCGGGGCCCACGCCCACGCCGAACTCCGCCGTCCCGCGTGGCGACGGCGGGAACTGCTTAACGATCGACGACAGCTTGGCGAGCGGGTGCGTCGAGCCCGGCACGTCGGGCAGCATCACCGGCCAGACGGTCACCTTGCCGACCTTGCCGGTGATCTTGACCTCGCCTGGCACCACGATGGGGTTGACCGCTTCCTCGGCCGACACCGTGTCCACCACGTCCGACTCGGTGAAGCCCGCCGGCGCGGTGCTGAAGTCCGCGAGTCGCCCGCCTGGCCGGACCATGACCGTGGGCGACTCGACGACGGCTCGGCCTTTGGGCGCTGCGACTTCCACGGGCGTTGACTCCACCGGCGTCGCATCTTCCACCACCGTCGGTGGGGCCGACTGATCTTCCACCACCGCGGCCTCGGCCCCGTCTGCGGGCACTTCCGCCGACGTCGCCGGTGCCATACCCAACAGCGACTGCCAGTTGTCCCGCAGGTAATACGTCCACGCCGCGAAGCCCACGCCGCCCACGACCGCCAGCACCGCCAACGGCTTGACGAACCCCGGGATCGCCAGCCCGCGACGCTCGACGCGGATCAACCCCTCGTTCCCGCCGGGGCCCCGGCTCATCGCCTTGCGTGCCAGGTTGCCGCTGCTGGCGTTTGCGTAGATCTCGGCCTTGCGTCGGCGGAACTCTTCATCGCTGATCGCGCTGTCGGCCTTGAGGTCGCTCAGCTGGCGCAGCTGCTGCATCTGCTCCTGGCTGTTGCTCGCGCCCACGCCTGTCGCGCCCGACACCGTGCCGCTGCCCGTCCGCATCGACGAGCCGGTCATGCCAGCCATCAGCGAGCCCGATGGGTTGCGACCGCCCACACCTGTTGCGCCTAGCTGCGTCCCGCTCATCGTGTCGTTCAGCAGCGACGGCTCGGTCAACGGCTCCAGCTCGATGTGCTTCAAGTCCACCGTCGACCCCGACGTCGGCGGGAGGTCGATCCTCGGCACGTTCAGCTTCGCCTTGCACTTGGGGCAATCGAACACCGAACCCATGCGGTTCTCAGGCACCTTGATCGACTTGCCACACGCCCCGCAGCCCAGCAAGAGCGTCCGCAGCTTCTTCGCCGTCACGGACGACTCCACGTCGTCCAACGCGTCGAGGAGCCCAAGGTCCAGCCCGACCGACTCCTGGGCCGCGGGCATCGACGCCGACGCGGGCATCGGGACACGCACCGGCGTGCCACAGCCGGGACACTTCACGCGCTTGCCCGCAAACGCCGGCTGCACCTTGATCTTGGTCCCACAGTTTCCGCAATCAAACTTGATCATGTCCATGCCCCCGAGTCGCCCCCGCGCGGCGCTGATGCACCACGCCGCACAGGTCGCTCCGATGTGTTCGCAAACCAATCCACGGTGTACGACATCCACCCCGCCGAGTCAAGATGTTTCCAGCCATTGTCACCCTACCCAATGTCCCCAACCCACCGTCCCCTCCCCCACGCCGACGCTGAGTCCGCGTAGCGTCTGGCTTTTCTTCAGTGAGTCGAGAGTCGTGAGTGGTGAGTCGGGTGAAGACATCCAGACCCTCACCTTCCACTACTTCTGACTTCCGCCTTCCGCGTTCCAACTTCCGCGTTTCTTCGACACCAGCCGGCCCACCAGCCACTCTGCGAACGCCGGCTTGGTTAGTTCCCTTAACTCCGGCCTGTCCACCGAGCCGTCCGCCCAGAGCAAGACGCCCGAGATGCCGTCTGATTGCATCGTCTCCAGCGGGTTGGCCACCACCGCGTCCACTCCCTTGCGCACCAGCTTCTCCCTCGCACGACGTTCCAACCCCCCCGCCTCCTCCAACGCAAACGCCACCACCCCCGCCCCCGCCCCCGGAAGATGCGTCTCTGCCCGCTTTGCATCCCGACGGGAGACGCAGGCCGCCACCAGGTCTTCCGTCGGTTCCAGCTCGAGCGTCCACCGCTCGCCCCGCGCCCGTTTGCCGGGTTGCCGGGACGCCGGCCGGTAGTCGGCCACCGCCGCCGCCATGATCAGGAGGTCGCACTGCTCGAAGTGTGCCTCCAGCAGTTGCCCCAGCTCTGCCGACGTCTCGAACCGCTCCACCCGCACCGACGCATCCAGCGCGGGCAATCGCCCCACAGGCCCCAGCAGCAGCGTGACCGAAAACCCCCGCGACACGCACGCCGACACCAGCGCAAACCCCATCGTCCCGCTGCTGCGGTTGCCCACGAAGCGCACCGCGTCCACCGGCTCCCACGTCGGGCCGGCGGTGATCAGCACTCGAAACGCTCCCGCTTCACCCGTCGGTCGATCCATGGTCCGCTCCAAGGTACTCGGCACCCCGGCTTTTATATCCCGACACCGACCCACTTTTTTAGTTTGCACGTTTCAGTGTCAGGCCCGCAGCGCCTCGGGCCCGACCGTGACCAGCGTCATCGCCCCCGGCCGGTGGTCGGCGACGTAGGCGTTGAGCGTCTCCAGCGTCACCGCATCCACCTTCTCAGCGCGTTCCTGCAGCGTCCTGGGCCGGCCGATCGTCAGCTCATCCAACGCGATCGCCGACGCCCGGGCCGAGCTCGACTCGCCCTGCATGACCAGCCGGGCCTTCATGCCGACCTTCGCGCGGTCGAACTCGGCCTGTGTCACGCCGTCGCTCAGCCGGACCAGCTCGCCGCGCAGCACGTCGAGGGTCTCCTGCGCACGCGGCGTGGTCGTCCCGGAGTACGCGATCATGTTTCCGAACTCACGTCGGCCCTCGTACCCCGCGTAGACCGAGTAGCACAGGCCCCGCTTCTCACGCACCTCCGTGAACAGCCGGCCGGACATCCCGCCCGAGAGCACCGCCGCTGCGCAGCGCTGCAGCACCGACCGTTCATCCGGCTCCGCGACGCTGTCGTACGCCAGAGCGATGTGGACCTGGGCCGAGTCCGCGTAGACGTGGTGCGACGACCGAGCCGGCATCGCCTGCATCGTGGGCGACGGCGCCTCGCCGCGCCAATGCTCGATCAATGCCGACACGCGGTCGCGCAGCTTGAGCGCGTTGACATCACCCGCGACCGCCAGCACCGCGCCGCTGGGCCGAACGCGCTGGGACCAGAACGTGCGCACGTCTTGAGCGGTGAGCGCCTGGAGGTCTGCCTGCTCGCCGAGCGGGTGGTGGTTAAACGGACCGGGCAGGTGACGCTGGCGCAGGGCGGTGGTCGCCTGTTGCTGCGGGTCGTCGGCGAGGCCCGCGAGGTCTTGCAAGGCCAGGTCGCGTGCTGGCTCGAAGCTCGTGTCGTCGAGCGTGGGCGAGAGCAGGGTGTCCAACAGCAACGGCAACGCCGACTCCCAATGGTCGGACAACAACGTCGCCCCCAGCGACAACATGGACGGGCTGGCCGACACCGTGCGGTGGACGCCTAGGGCGTCGAGCGCCTCGCTGTGTTCACGGGCCGAGAGGCCGCCGGCCCCGCGGTTCACCTGCTCGGCCAGCACGTTGGCGACGCCGACCTTCCCCGTCGGCTGGGTCGCCAGCCCCGCGGGCACCCACAGCGACATCGACCAGGAACGCACACCCGCCAACGGCTCGGCAAGCAATGTCAATCCGCCCGGCAACCGTTCCTTAAAAATCTGCGTCTCCGCCATGAGCCCTATCATAGTGCACCCAAGACAACGCGGGGCCGAGGGTCGTATCGATAGCGCCTGCACTGAGCGCGTTGCTAACGTTGAGCAATCTCACGCACTCGCGCGTCGGCATAGCTCGGTGAGCGCATCCACGCTGCGTCGCAGCGCGTCGAGTTCGACCGTCTCATCGCGTGACATCACTTCGACTTCCCGGGCGACCGTTGTGATCTGTGGGAAGCCGTACCCGCCGCCCGCGCCCCTGAGCTGGTGTGCCAGCACGCCCACGGCTTGCAGGTCCGCAAGCTCCAACGCCTGATACAGACGCTCCACCCGGTCCGGCATCTCGCCCACAAACAGCTCGATGAGCTCAAGCATGTCTGCATCCTGCGCATATTCACTGACCAACGGCGACCATGGCTTCTCGGCTGGATTCATCTCGATCTCCCTGGGGCACAGAATCCCCCAATGAAAGATCGGTGATCTGAACTTCCCAGATAAGCGAATTTTCATCACCGCCCGGAAGATTCCGGTCAATCCCCCACCGAGCCCCACGATGGGTCCACCTCGCCCGCGCCGCGCGTCGGCGGGGCGCTGAATGCCGCGCCGCGGTCCGGCACGTCCAGCGCGTTATACGCCAAGGGGTCCAGCGTGTAGCGATAGCCAAGCGAGGCACACGTCACCGACACCGACTTGCCCGGCTCAAAGGCGAGCGGCTGGCGACGCGGGTCGCTGTCACGCGGCAGCCGAGCCACCGACGTGTCGTTTAGCCGGTTGTAACGCTCCACCGCGTCACGATCGCCCAGCCCCAGCGGCACACGGGCGCGAAACAAACCAATGTTGGGGTTGTACCAAAAGCCCGCCTGACCCTCGCGCAGCACCACCGGGTCCGGCGGGTGGTCGCCCATGTCGCCCGGGGGCGCGATGTCGATCCACGGCTGGTCAGGTGTTGATCGATTCGTCGGCAGCTCCAGCCCGAACCACGCGGGCTCGATCACCGGGGGGAACCGGAACCCCTGCAACGCCGACTGCTGCAACGCGCCGTGATACGCCGCCCGCTCATACAAACGGTCCAGCGCATCACGCGTGCTGCTCTCAGCCGTCGCCGCCTGCGCAGCGTCTCGGTGCTGAGACAAGCCCAGCACGATCACGACGAGCACCACGCTCACCAGCCCGATTTCAAGCAACCATCGCATCAGTCATCACCTCGTTTCCGTTCCCCTCATTCATCGGATTCAAGGCGACCCAATGCAAAGACCCGCGCACAACAAAGGGCACGCCCGGTGGGGCCACTCACTCAAACGCCCGCACAACCCGCGCAACCGTCACCGCCCCACCCCACCCCACCCCGCAACGCAACACCGCATCACTGAACACCCCTTGGCGGCCCTTGGCCCCCTTGGCGTCTTGGCGATTCCACCCCTTGCTTAAAACGAACCCTCACCGCCAACGCCGCAGCTCGCCCTCGACGCCCACGCGCAGCCGTTCCCAATCGAGCGCAGGCCCCGGATCGGTCTTCTGCTTCGTCTCGTGCCAATGCCCCAGCACGCCCTTGAACGACGCGAACGCCTCGTCGCTGAGCTCGTTGGGCTCGACCGAGCCGTCCGCGCCGCGCGGGTAGTCGTTCTGGATCTGCGGGAACACGTGGCAGAGTGTTGCGGTGAGTTTGATGAGCGCGTCGTACTGCGCTTCGGTGAGGTCGTACATCTCCAGGGTGCTGCCGTTGATCGTGCCGGTGACGCGGTCGGGACGGGCCGTGTAGTACCGCCCCGGCACGCGCTGCGACGCCTGCCCGCCCGCTGACTCTGGGATGTTGACATACGTCCCCACGTCGTCCTTGGCGTACCAGTCGGCGAACGGGTTCTTCCCGCCCGGCGGGTACGCGCCCATGTTGGCGATCTCGATGCCGATGCTGCGCGAGTTGGCCGTGCCCGCGTGCCACGCACGGTCCTTCAAGTCCAGCGTCTGATACACCGTACCATCGACATCGAGCATGAAGTGCACGCTCAAGCAACGGTGGTCGTGCAGCACGTTGAAGCAACGCTCGCTCGTCCCGCACACGTCGTAGTGCAACACAAACTGATCGACGACATCTCGCACCTGATTCAGCGACCAGCCGTCGCGCACGGATGACAGTTGCGTTTCATCGAAGTCTGGTGTGCCGTTGTTGAAGCGGTCGATGCGCCAGCCGTACCGGTTCGGCGTGCTGCCCTCGGGCAGCTGCTTGCTCACGTGTTCCCAGCCGGCCTCCTTGATCGGCTTGAACCGCGCCTCGACCCGGTACGCGTCGTACCCGCCTTTGTCCAGCCACAAGACCACCGGCGTGCCCGTGCGGAACAGCTTGCCGGCCACCATGATCTCGTCGCCGTGGCGAAGCGTGGGCGTGCCGACCCTCGGCCCCGCCACGCAGCTCACCAGCACCAGCGTCCCCAGCACCACGCCACACCACGCCAACACAACGCCATGACTCATCGCAACGCTCCTTGATCGAACAAGACCTCAACACCCATCACGGTACGACGCGATGAGCGATCGCCAAGCACCCATGCTGTCTCGCAACCCGCCCGGCCTGCTGCGGCGCAGCCATTGCCCCTCAAACCGCGCAACGATCTGCACCGCGTCATCATGCAGCTCCCGTCGCACGCCCGACGACAACCGCGCACTGTGACCGACGCCCTCACGCAGCCGGGCCCGCAGGTTCACCGAGGCGTGCTTCAACATCGCGCCCGCTGTCGCCAACTCATCCAGTGAAAGCGACGCATCCGCACACGTCGGCGACGACAACCCCACAAGCGCCAGCGCCCGGTCCACCCGCGCCTCCGACGCCT
>DAIOEG010000145.1:0-6760 GCA_036746415.1 Phycisphaera sp.
TCGATAGGGTACTTGTACCACTGGGCAAAGGTGACGCCCAGGATGAACCCCGCGCGTTCGTCTCCGTAGTACCGGCCGAGGTAATACCCGCCCAGCCCGCCGCTGGTGACGCACACGAGCTGGCCCAGGACCGTGATGAGGTTGTACTTGGATCGCCCGGTGGCCATGTACGCCTTGCCGTAGCTGGTGTTGAGCATGCCTGCGAGCGAGTTCACGCACAGTGCCTGCACGATCCAGCCGGCCTCCCAGTACTTGGGGCGGTAGCACAGGTAGAACACCGACGGCCCCAGCGCGATCATGACCAGCAGCACGGCGTGGATCGGCACGGTGAGCGCCTTGCGCACGCGCAGCAGCTGCTTGCTGAACTCTTCGGGCCTCGTGCGATGCACCTCCGCGAGAGCCGGGAAGCCCACGAGCGCCCCGAGCTTGCGTGACAGGTCCGGCGCGAGGTTCGCAAGGTGCCTGCCCTGCCCGTAAAGGCCCAGCGCCGTCAGCCCCAGGAACGAATGCAGCATCAGGTAGTCGATCTGCAACGCAAAGAACGTGACCACCGTGCTCAGGAACAACCACTTACCGAAGTGGAACATCTCCCGCGCAGCGTCCATGTCCCAGTGGAACCTGTTGCGGATGCCGGGGATCAGGTGCGAACCCACCGTGTGTACCAACGCGTACACCAGCATGCTCACCACCAGCGCCCATGCGTTGGGCAGGACGGTGTAGACCAGCGTCACCGCGACCGCGATCTGCACCACGTAGGAAATGATCTCGACGATCACGATGCCCTTGACCGCAAGCTTGCGGTTGGCGGTGAACCAGTTGGTCGACTGGAAGCCGTTGATGAAACAAAACGCCCCGGCCACCGGCAGCATGTAAAGCAGCGGCTCGGCCCCCTCTCCAAAGACCGACATCGGCCAGGCGGCGAGGATGGCAACGATCCACAGCGCGAGCCCCCGGCCGGTCTGCATCGTCCACGCCGTGTTCAGAAACCGCTCGTCCTGCCGCTTGTTCTGGATTACTGCAGGCCCGATGCCGATGTCCGAAAACATCTGCAACCCCGTGAGCACAATCGTGATCAGCTGCATCAACCCAAAGTCGGCGGGCACCAGCACCGCAGCGAGCAGGATGTTCGACAAGAAACGAAGCGCCTGCACGCTGCCGTGGCCAAACATCGCCCACACGCCGCCCTTCATCGCCTTCTGCTTGAGAGTCGGCGCAGGTTTGACAGCAGGCGGACCCGCAGGGGCGGACGTGAGATCGTCACCCGGCTTCAATGGCAAATCGGATGTAGGTGCGCTCAAAGGGGCTCACTCTCGTGGATGGCGTCTGGGTTGCGGGCGACACAAACGGCGGCCACGCCACCACAGTATCGGCGATCCAAAGGGATGAGGTCGAACGCCCGCGTCCATGAAAAAAGGCCCGCGTTCACCTGAACGCGGGCCTGGTGTGAAAAGGTCGGTGGACCGACACGTCGGCTTAGTCATACGGGCGGATGTCAAAGCCCTGACGGACGTAATTGTTGACGGCCTGTGCGCTGAGCTTGGTGTCCCAGACGCCGCGCGGCCGACCCACGACCAGGGCCGAGAAACGGTCGATCGTCGCGGGCTGCTTGAGCGTGGTCATGTAGGTCTCGACGTTTCGGCTGGGGTCAACGAACGGCGGGTTGTCCCGGCCGCCCGAGGCGATGTCGAGCAGGTTGTTCGAGTTCTCGCGGATGTTGGCCCGGCCGGTCTGGATCCAGATCGCGCTGTCTCGGGACGTGGGCCACTGCGAGATGATGTTGTTCTTCATCCGCACCTCGTAGTTGGTGATGTAGTCCTTGAGCGGGAAGCTGACGATGGTGTCCACCCACTTGACGGTGATGGCGACCATGTGGCCGGAGCGGCCGCGCTTCTGCGAGAAGATGTTGCCCTCGACCAAAACTCCGTTGGCGGGCAGGATCTCCAGGCCGTCGCCCCGTTGGAGGAAGCCCTCACCGATGTCGTCGGACTGGAGGATGACGTTGCCGCGGACGACGGTGTTGTGCCGGGCGATGTAAAGCGCTAAGGCGTTTCGGAGGTAGAGGTTGCCCTCGACGGTCCCGCCGGACCGCACCTGCGAGCCGTGCGAGCCGCCCCGCATGATGATGTTGCCTCGCAGCGTGACGGGCCCGCTGTAGGTGTTGAGGTAGATGTTGTGATTGAAGATGGTGCGGACACTGCCGGGGACTTTGGGGTTCCACCCGTTGTGGTCGAAGGTGTTTTCTTCGAGCAGCAGGCCCTCGTGGTGGTTCGCGAAGACGCCCTGCGAGTGGCCCTTGTCGGACTTGTTGTGGGCGTTGTGGATGATGTTTCGTCGGAGGGTGATGTCGCGCAGGTCGCCTTGCGTGTCTTTCTGGGAGCTGAAGATGAAGTTGTCTTTGTAGAAGCCGACGCGCATGTCCTCAAAGAGGATGTCGCGTGTGCCGGGGGGCGTGTAGAACTTGACGCCCGCCTCTCCGAAAGGCATCGAGCCGCCAGCAAACTCCGGCCGGCTGGGGTCGCGTCGGACGGCATGGAACTGCAGACCGACGAAGGCGACGTGGCGGATGGCCTTGAACACGTTGAGCCCGCCATCGCCCTGCGTGCGGAACACGGGCCGATCGCCGCTGCCGTACACGCCCACGAGCATCTTCTCATTGACGCTCCGGCCGGACTTGTCCCACGTGCCCATGCCCGAGGTGAACACGTCGCCGGCCTTGAACAGCAGCCAGTCGGGCATGCCGTCGCGCAGCATCTGCTTAGCGCGGGTGATGCTCTTGATCGGAGCATCAGCCGAGAGGCCCGAGTTGGCGTCGTTGCCAGCGCTGCTGGAGACGTAGACCACGCGCGTGTCGGCACTGGGCTTGAAGACCGTGAAGCCCGCGCCGGGAGTCACCACAGGGGGTGGGATCGTGTCCACCGGGTCGGGGTTGACCACGGGCTTATCGACCGTGATGTTCATGTACGCAAACTCGTTGCCCACCGAGGGCACACGCAACATGGCCTGAAGCTGAACGCTCCCGCCAGGGAGCAGGTCGAGCTTCGCGTTGCTCACTCGACCATCAGCCGGCAGCGTGTGCGCGAACTCGCTGACCATCTTCTTCTGCGCGTCTGACCACGCGAGCATCAGCACATCCGCGCCCTGCGGCAGTGTGCCACTGACTTGCACACGCACCTCGGCGTTGCTGCCGGGCTTGTACGTGCTCACGCCGCCCAGGAAGGCAACGCCCAGGTCGTCCGGCTCGGCCCCGCCGTCGGGATCGCTGCCGCCGTCACCCCCGCCGCCTGTGCCGCCGCCGACCACTTCCAACGACTTGCTGATCCGGCCAATCACCTTGTTATTCAACCGGCTGTAGACCTGCACGTAATACGAGCCCTCGGCCAGCTTGTCCATCCGCGATGCAGAGACCTGCCAAGGCGCCGCATCGACCTCGTGTGCAAACGACGCGACCATGCCGTTGGCGCGCACGTCCCACGCGAGCACGAGCAGGTCGCCACCAGCGGGCATGTTGCCCGCGATGTTGACACCAATCGGCTGGTTGCTGCCATTGACGTGTCGGGCCGGCGCGTCTGTACTGAAACTGATCTCGGGCATCTGCACGGAGGTGGAGCGCGGCTCGACCCAGTACCGCTGCTTCACGGTGCGCTCGATCTTGCCCTCCATGCGGACCAGCAGCTGCAGCTCGACGTTGCCCGCGGGCAACGTATCCAGCACGGCTCGTCGGATGACCCACGGCTCACGCGAGAGCGTGTGGCTGAACTCGGTCGCCAGCCGGTCGCGGTCCATGTCCCACGCCTGCACCACCACATCGAAGCGCTGTGGGAAGTCGCCCGACAACACCAACGGCAGGTCGTCGCTCTCGCCAAGGCGGATCGACTGACCCAGGCCGTTGGAGAAGCGCACGCTCCATGTCTCGCCCGGCGTGGGCTGCTCGTCGAACTCATCATCAACGATGGGGTTGCCGTCGCTGGGGTCGGGCTCCTGGCCGGCCTGATCGCCGGGGGTCGTGGTGTCATCGCTGTCCACGGGCAACACGGGGGGCGTGGGCGCGGGGTTGCCAGGCGCGTCGCCGGCATTGTCATCCGGCGCGGGCTGCGGTTGGGGCGTCGGCTCACGGACGACGAAGCGCAAGGTGGCGCTGTCGTTCTCGATGCCACGGAACTCGCTGCTGACGTTCAGGATGTAGTCGCCCGCCGGGAGGGTGTCGGTGTTGATGACGCCGATCTGCCCGCGCTGCGCGCCTTCGACGAGCGCGACGCGCTGGCCGGTGACGCGGTTGCGGATCACGCCGTTGGGCCCGATCAGCTCGATGCGCATGGCCGATGCACGCACGCGTGACTCGGCCCAGACGCGGATCGGCCCGCTGACCACCTGGCCCTCACGCAGGCCGTGCACCGTCGGGTCGGCAAACGCCGAACCCGTGCACAGCAGCCAGCCGCACACCAGCACTAAAGCCAACAGCATCCAGCCGTGAGCCGTCGTTCGGCCGGCCAGACGGACCGCCGCCTGAGTCGTACCGTCGCGTTGCGCCATCAAGCGCCCGATGTTGTTTTTCTCGTATCGCATGTGTCAATCTCCAGCGTGTCGCAGGATGCCCCAACGATGGGTCCATCGGTTGTTCTTGACGTCTGCACAAGCGCGGAGGACCGGATAAACGTGTTAACATGGAACAGTCGCAACGATCAGGGCCGCCGATGCACGTCCGTCACGGTTATCACCCGCAGACGCCCGACACACCGCCCTGATTCATCGATCGCGCCTGTGAAACGCCGCCGCCGGTACTCGGACCCACTTCGTACATCCACGCGCCCGCTCCACCGATAAACCCAAGGTGAATCGGCGTCGGGGCGGTCCCCGTGGGCACATCGACGCAACCCGCAACGCGGCTTACAAAGGATCGAGCCAGTCATGAAACACTACGACGTCGTCGTCATCGGCACCGGCCCCGCCGGCCAAAAAGGCGCGATCCAGGCCGCCAAGCTCGGCAAGAAAGTCGCCATCATCGAACGCGCCAACGTGCTCGGCGGCGCGCAAATCAACACCGGCACGCTCCCCAGCAAAACACTCCGCGAAGCCGCGCTGCACCTCACCGGCGCCAACCACCGCGGGCTCTTCGGCTCGTCCTACCGCGTCAAACGAAACATCACCATCGGAGACCTCATCGGCGTCGCCAACCAGGTCATGCGGCACGAGTGGGAAGTCATCCGCGATCAGTTCGACCGCAACGGCATCGACCTCATCTGGGGCAAGGCGCACTTCGAAGGCCCAAACCTCCTCATGGTCCAGCGCGAAGAAGAAACCGAGATGATCACCGCAGACAAGTTCCTCGTCTGCGTCGGCACACGACCCGCCAAGCCGAGCTCCATCCCCTTCAACAAACACTCCATCTTCTGCTCCGACGACTTCCTCAAGCTCAACAGACTCCCCAAGTCCATGATCGTCGTCGGCGGCGGCGTCATCGGCACCGAGTACGCCTGCATCATGGCCACCCTCGGCGTCAAAGTCACACTCGTCGAAGGACGCAACCAGGTGCTCGGCTTCCTCGACTCCGAGATCGCCGGCGCCTTCATGTACTTCCTGCGCGTCATGGGCATTACCCTGCGACTGGGTGAAAAAGTCAAAGGCATCGAAGAAATCACCGTCCAGAACGGCACCACACACCAGCTCGTCCAAGCCACCCTCGAATCAGGCAAGAAACTCAAAGCCGAGACACTCCTCTACGCCGTCGGCCGGCAAGGCGTCTGCGGCGAGCTGGGCCTCAACAACGTCGGCATCACCTTCGACGACCGCCAACGCCTCACCGTCAACGACAACTACCAGACCAACGTCGAACACGTCTACGCCGCGGGCGACGTCATCGGGTTCCCCGCGCTCGCCTCCACCTCCATGGAACAAGGCCGACGCGCCATGTGCCACGCGCTCGGAGCGCCCGAGGGAAACTACAACACCAACCTCTACCCACTGGGCATCTACGCCGTCCCCGAAATCAGCATGGTCGGCAAAACCGAAGAACAACTCACCCAGGAAGGCATCCCCTACGAAGCAGGCATCGCACGCTACGACGAACTCGCACGCGGGCAGATCCTCGGCGACCACACCGGTATGCTCAAGATGCTCATCCATCAGGAGACACACCACCTGCTGGGCATCCACGTCATCGGCACCGGCGCAACGGAACTCATCCACATCGGACAAGCCGTCATGGCCCTCGGAGGAACCGCCGAGTTCTTCGTCAACAACGTCTTCAACTTCCCCACACTCGCCGAGGCCTACAAAGTCGCCGCCTACAACGGCCTCAACAAACTCGCACACGTCTGAACAAACCACACACCTGCAAAAAAAGAAGCCCACGGTCACCGACCGTGGGCTCACCATTCACATCCAAAAACCAAACACTTACCTCGACGCCTCGTCCAACGCCGCCTTGAACTCCGCCTTCTGCGCCAGCCCCACGAACTTCTTCACGATCTGGCCATCCTTGAACAGCAGCACCGTCGGGATCGCCGAGATGCCGTACTTCACCGACACCTCGCGGTTGGAGTCTGTATCCACCTTGCCGACCTTCACCTTGCCCTGGTACTCGCCCGCAAGGTCGTCGATCACCGGGCCGAGCATCCGGCAGGGCATGCACCACTCGGCCCAGAAATCCACCAGCACCGGCTCCTTCGAGCCGATCACTTCATCCTGAAAATTACCGTCCGTAAACTCCTTGACCGCTTCGCTGGCCATGATGCAAGCTCCTTTCCAATGGGTACCGGAGTCT
>DAIOEG010000146.1:0-6749 GCA_036746415.1 Phycisphaera sp.
GCCGAGGATCGCCACCTGCCGACCGATCAGTAAGACCAAGAGCTGGCGTCTGGTGAAGGTGGTGGAGAAGGGTCTGCTGGCCGAGGCCGTCCCCGGTGCGGATGTGTCCTCGAAGTGAGATCGCGTTGGGCATGGTTTGTGATGGTTGATGTTTGAATGGTTTTTCACCCCCGCGCCGCGAGGCGTTGTATCGGGCACGGAGCCCGGAGTAAGCACGATGCTGCAAGCTGAATCACGTTGCGATGTCGCCGACAACAGCGGCGCCAAGATCGCGTACATCATCCGCGTCCTAGGCACCAAGACGGCCAAAGGCAAGTTCTCCCGCCCGACCGCGACGGTAGGCGACAAGGTGATTTGCTCTGTCAAGAAGGCCCTGCCCCAGTCGGAGATCAAGGCCGGCCAGATCGTGAAGGGCGTCGTTGTCCGGACCAAGTACCCGGTGCGACGGGCCGACGGCTCTTATGTGAAGTTCGACCGCAACGCGGTGGTCCTGATCAACGACGACGGCAACCCGCGTGGCACGCGCATCTTCGGTGCGGTGGCCCGCGAGTTGCGCGAGAAGAACTACATGAAGATCGTCTCGCTCGCCTCGGAAGTGGTGTGAGCCAGGAGTGTTGCCAGTGGCCGGTGGCCAGTGGCAAGTGATGAGACTATTGAGTTGCGAACGAGATCTGCTTTTTTAACTGGCCACAGGCCACAGGACACTGGACACTGACATGGCACGACACATCCGCAAAGGCGACACCGTGAAGATCACGGCTGGCAAAGACAAAGGCCGGACCGGCAAGGTGCTCCGCGTCGTCACTGACCGTGAGAACCCCAACCTCGAGCGCGTCGTCGTCGCGGGGATTAACGTGAGCAAGAAGACCCGCAAGCCCAGCCAAGGCAACCCCCAAGGCGGCATCAGCAACATCGAGATGCCCGTGCACATCTCCAATGTCAGCCCCGTGGACAAAGATGGCAAGGCCAGCCGTGTCCGCTTCAAGACCAACTCCAACGGCAGCAAGGTCCGCCTCGCCGCCACCACCGGCGAGCAGCTCGGCCCCGAGCTCCGCAAAGCCCGCTAAAGACGACTGATGCCCGTTTGATCTATCCATGATTTCTCCCGCGTCCCACAGCCCCGCGCCACAGGGGACGCCCACCACGAGACCCGACCGATGACCGCCACCAAGATCAAGACACCCCGATTGAAGCAGGTCTACACCGAGACCATCCGTCCCGCGTTGAAAGAGGCCTCGGGCCGAGACAACCCGATGGCCCTGCCGACGCTTCAAAAGATCGTCATCAGCGTGGGCCTGGGCAAACAGCTCGACGGCACGAAGCTCAAGCCCGCCGCCCGCGAGCAGACGCTCAAAGACCTTGCCCTCATCTCCGGCCAGAAGGCCATCATGCTCAAGGCCCGCAAGTCGGTCGCGAACTTCAAGGTCCGCGAGGGCTACGAAGTCGGCGCGATGGTGACGTTGCGTGGCGAGCGGATGTGGGAGTTCCTTGACCGCCTCGTGTCGCTGGCCCTGCCCCGCATCAAGGACTTCCGCGGGCTGAACGACAAGAGTTTTGACAACCAGGGCAATTACAGCTTCGGCCTGACCGAGCAGGGCCTGTTCCCCGAGGTCAACATGGCCGAGGCTCAGCACACCTTCGGCATGCACGTCACACTGCAGTTCCGAAACTCGACCCCCGAACTGACCCGTGAGTTCCTCAACGGTGTCGCCTGGCCCTTTATCAAGCGTGAGACCAAGAAGCGCTAAGACCCCCGGTCCCGCTGACTGCCCCCACCCACACCCAGCGAAGAAAGCAACCCTATGTCCTGCAAATCCACCAAGACCCGGATGGACCGCGTCGCCAAGACTGTCGCCAAGTACGCCAAGAAGCGTGCGGAGCTGAAGAAGGCCGGCGACTACTCGGCCCTGCAGTTCCTGCCCCGCGATGCGAGCCCGACCCGCCTGCGCAGCATGTGTGCCCTGAGCGGCCGGACCCGCTCGGTGTACCAGAAGTTCCGCGTCAGCCGGATCAAGCTCCGCGAGCTCGCGCTCGAAGGCAAGATCCCCGGCATGCGTAAAGCCAGCTGGTAATCCAGCAACACCAGCTCATCCAACACTGATTCAAACTGACTGATTTTACTCGCACCCAGCGACCCCGCCCCCCCGGCCCCCGGACACGACCATGGCTTTAACCGACCCCATCGCCGACATGCTCACGCGGATCCGAAACGCCGCCGCTACCAAGGCCCCCAAAGTGGACATCCGCCACTCCAAGGTCTGTGCCGGCATCGCCAAGGCGCTCCAGACCGAGGGCTACATCACCGGCTTTGACGTCATCGAAGACGGCAAGCAGGGCATCCTCCGCGTGACGCTCAAGTATGGCCCCAACGGCGAGCAGCTCTTCCACGTCCTCAAGCGTCAGAGCAAGCCCGGTCGTCGCCTCTACACCAAGGTGTCCGCCATCCCCCGCCCCCTCGCCGGCCTGGGCGTCGCCATCCTGACCACCCCCAAGGGCGTCATGTCCGATCGCCAAGCCCGCGAGCACAACGTCGGCGGCGAACTGATCTGCACGGTCGAGTAAGTTAAACCTTCATCCGTTGCACGGCACTCGTACAACCCTGATTCCCGCGCCCTGACCCCACACCTGCCATCTAAGGCCACGCCTGAAAGCAGAGCAACGCAATGTCACGAATCGGTAACAAACCCATCGCCATCACCGACGGTGCCAAGATCACCATCGCGGGCCACGACATCTCCGTCACCGGCAAGCTCGGCACGCTGAAGATGACCCACCGCCCCGAGGTCACCGTCAAGGTTGAAGGCGATGAAGTCATCGTCGCCCGCAAGAACGAGAGCAAGACTTCGCGTGCCTACCACGGCCTCACCCGTGCCCTGGTCCAGAACATGATCATCGGCGCGACCAAGGGCTATGAGAAAGAACTCGAAGTCAACGGCGTCGGCTACGTCGCCAAGATGCAGGGTAAGCAGGTCTCGCTCAAGGTCGGCTTCGCTGACACACGCTTCGTGCCCGTGCCCGATGGCGTCAAGGTCGAAGTCAATCAGACCCGCATTAAGATCAGTGGCGCGAGCAAGCAGCTCGTCGGCCAGACGGCCGCGGCGATCCGCGCGGTCCGCAAGCCCGAGCCATACAACGGCAAGGGTGTGCGATACGTGGACGAACGCATCCTGCGTAAACAGGGCAAGGCGTTCGCGAAGTAACCAGCCGGTGTTGTTTGGCGAGACTGTGTGGATGATGTCCCGATTGAACCGCGCCGCCTAAGGCGCTCCCCCTGAGAAGCAACGATGGAAGCCAACAAGCTCAAGAACCTCCGCCGGCAGCGTCGCAAGACCGGCATCCGCAAGCGAGTCGCGGGCACGGCCTCCCAGCCGCGTCTGACGGTATTCCGCAGCAGCAAGCACATGTACGCACAGGTCGTCGATGACCTGTCCGGCAAGACGCTGGCGTCGGCGGGCACGGTCGGGCTCAAGCTCGAGAAGACCGCTGACACCGGCGCGGCCGCTGCCGTGGGCAAGGCCATCGCCGAGCAGGCGAAGCAGGCCGGCGTGGAGCGTGTCGCGTTCGACCGCAACGGCTACAAGTACCATGGCCGGGTGAAGGCCCTGGCCGACGCCGCCCGCGAGGGTGGTTTGAAGTTCTGACCCGGATCGGGTGTGACCGTTCGACGCCGTTGCGTCGTGCGGAGCACCCGGGCCCCTGCACCCTGTTCCCCGACTCCCTGACTCCCAAGGCACACTTATGTCCGAGTTCCTCGAAGGCAACGCACTGGAATCGACCACGGTCACGATCAACCGCACGTCCACGACCGTGAAGGGCGGGCGTCGCATGAGCTTCGCCGCGCTGGTCGTCGTGGGCGACCGCGGCGGCGGCGTGGGTGTGGGCTACGGCAAGGGCCGTGGCGTGCCCAACGGCATCGAGAAGGCCCAGAAGTATGCCCGCCGACAGATGGTGCGCGTGCCGCTCAACGCCGGCACGATCCCGCACGAGGTCATCGGCAAGTTCGGCACGTCGCAGGTGAAGCTGATCCCCGCGTCCCCCGGCACGGGCGTCATCGCCGGCGGGTCGGTGCGTGCGGTGCTCGAGATGGCCGGCGTCAAGGACTGCCTGACGAAGGCGTACGGCTCGACCAACAAGATCAACCTCTGCCGTGCCGCGATTGACGCCCTCACGCAGCTGCGCACCCGCGAGCAGATCGCCAAGCTCCGCGGCGTCGAGATCCTCGCCAGCACGGTCGATGAGAAGCTCGCGGCGACCAAGAAGTACGCCATTGAGTTCGACATGACCAAGAAGGCGCGTGGCCCACAGGCCGCCAAGCCCAACAACAAGAAGGGCGGCCCCCGCGGCGGCGGCGGTGGTGGTCGTGGTCGAGGCGGCCGAGATCAGGGCGATGCTCCGGCAACGTCTGCCCCCGAATCGTCTGCTCCGTCGGCTGATGCCCCCCAAGCGTAAGTGTTTGAATCAGTATTCACCCCCACGCGACGCGCTGCGTCGCTTTTTTGACGGGACTCCCCGCCATGATGATCCACGAGATTACGGAACAGGTCGGCAAGTACAAGCGAGCCAAGCGCATCGGGCGCGGCATCGGGTCGGGCAAGGGCAAAACCGCCGGCCGAGGCACCAAGGGCTTCGGTGCACGTTCGGGCAACAGCAAGCCCCACGAGGGCGGTGGTACACCCATCTACAAGCGCTTCCCCAAGCGCGGCTTCACCAACGCCAAGTTCAAGGTGACCTACCAGCCCGTCAACCTCAACACGCTGCACGACGCGTTTGAGAACGGCGACGCCGTCACCCCCGAGGCGCTCAAGAAGCTCGGCCTGATCAACAACCTCCGCGACCCCGTCAAAATCCTCGCGTACGGCGAGCTCAAGAAGAAGCTCACCGTGAGCGTTGCCGCGTATAGCGCCGTCGCCAAAGAGAAGATCGAGCAGGCCGGCGGGACCGCCAGCGTCGCCTGAACCCGCTGTGTTACGCGGGGAGTTTGAAGTCTCACGGCCGATTCAACCACGGCGAGCGTCACGGATGAGCCCACCATGCTGCAAGCGTTCCTGAACATCTGGAAGATCAAGGAGCTACGCAACAAGCTCCTGTTCACCATCGGGATGCTCGTGATCTACCGCGTGGGCTTCTTCATCCCCATCCTGGGTGTAGACCAAGCGGCGCTGGAGAAGTGGTCGACGGCTGCCAGTGAGGAGGGCGGCGTCGGCAACCTGATCCAGTTCGTCTCGATCTTCACGGGCGGCTCGTTCAGCCAGTCCACGATCTTTGGGCTGGGCATCATGCCGTATATCTCGGCATCGATCATCTTCCAGCTCATGGGCACGGTGAACCCCAAGCTCAAGGCGCTGCAGAAGGAAGGCCCTGCTGGCCGGCAGAAGATCACCGAATACACCCGCTACGCCACGGTCGGCCTCGCTCTGATCCAGTCGGTGTTCTGGCTGAAGTTCCTGAGCTCCGGGCAAAACCCGCTCGTCTATGCCGAGTTCCTGCGCGGCTGGGGCAACACGCTGTTCTGGGTCTGCGGTGTCGTGGGCCTCACGGCTGGCACGGTGTTCCTGATGTGGCTGGGCGAGCAGATCGACAAGTACGGCATCGGCAACGGCATCTCGCTGATCATCACGGCCGGCATCGTCGCCATGATGCCAAGCGCCATCATGCAGGTCTGGACGGGTTACACCGACGGGAGCTACGGCCTGGACAAGGTGCTGTTCGTGCTCGCGTCGTTCATCGTGGTGACCGCCGGGGCGATCGTCATCACGCAGGGCCAGCGCCGCATCCCGATCCAGCAGGCCAAGCACACGCGCGGTCGAAAGGTGTTTGGCGGCCAGAAGGCGTTCCTGCCGCTGCGTGTGAACCACGGCGGCGTCATGCCGATCATCTTCGCCAGCTCGCTGCTGATCTTCCCCTCGCTGTTCTTCAACTGGCTGACGCACCTGATGCCCAGCAGCGGGCCGACGGCTCCGACGGGCGGCCTGGGTCAGTTCTTCGCGCAGGTCTTCGAGGTCCTGCACAACGAGTTCATGGTGCATGGTGTGCTGTATGCGCTGATCTACATCGGTCTGATCTACATCTTCGCGTACTTCTGGACGACCGTGCAGTTCCAGCCCGAGGAGATGGCCGAGCAGCTCAGTAAAAATGGCACGTTCATCCCCGGCCTGCGGCCCGGTCCGCGCACGGCCGAGTACCTCGAGACCGTTATGGAACGCATCACCTACGTCGGTGCGGGCTTCCTGGCGATCATCGCGGTGATCCCGACGATCGTGTCCGGGGCGTTTGGCATCAATCCGATGGTGACGCAGTTCCTCGGCGGCACGGGCCTGCTCATCACGGTGAGCGTGGTGCTGGACTTCGTGCAGCGGATCGAGGCGCAGCTCTTGATGCGTAACTACGCCGGCTTCCTGGGCGGCGGGGCCGGCGGCGGGCCGAAGATCCGCGGCGCCCGGCGGTAACGACTTGTGTTTGACGGTCGTAGGGGGGGCAGCAGACGGGCGAGTGAACTCGCCCGCTAAACGGGAATGCGTCGACCTACGATTTGACTGACCCCTGACCCCTGACTTGAGGCATTGACGTGAACGGTCGCTCTGGCACTTTGGCAAAACCCGCGAACCAGCAGCATCGCCGCGGCATTGTGCTCAAGTCGCGTGAGCAGGTCGAGAAGATGCGTGCTGCGGGGCGGATCGTGCGCGAGGTGCTCATCGAGAGCGGCATCGACTTCGAGGCCCCCGCCGAAGGCGACCTGCACGGTGTCGGAG
>DAIOEG010000147.1:0-2475 GCA_036746415.1 Phycisphaera sp.
CGACACCGAGCTGGCCGACGCGGGCCGAAGGTCCTGCTTCACCAGCGCAAACAGCAGCAGTGACAACATCACCAACAGCACCAGCGTGAGCGAGACGATCGTGGGCCAGCACGTGGCCTCTTGCGGGCACAGCGACCGCGAGCGTGGGCCGTCCTGCCAGCCGGCGGGCCGTTGAAGCGGGTCGCAGGGGGCCTGGTTCGCTGCGGTGTGCGACGTGTGCGTCGGGCTCGTGCTACTCGTCGTGGGCTTGGCTGACATCGGGCACCTCGCGTGCGGGCCTCACCGACAGCGTGCGATGCGATCGGCGGCGTGGCCAGAGGTCCGGGTCGAATCGCCGGGTTTCCCCTGATCACACCACATATCTTCGTCATAGTCGCCGTGATTGTCACGTCCGAAAAAAAACCGCGCGCTCATTGCCGACAGCGACTTAACCCGACTTGGAGGGTGTTCGTCTCAATTGAAGGTCGGCACAGCTCCCGCGACCTTGCGGACCGTACCTTCGACCGCGTGGCGGAGTGCGACCCACTCGCGCTGCAACGGGTCTTCACCCGCCGCCGCCACAGCCACCACCACGCTGGCCGCATCAGCCGTGGGCACCTGCGGCTGCCAGACCGACTCGATCGACGCCAGTTGCTCCGAGAAGCGCGACCTTGTCGAACGCGCCTGCTCGACAAACTGCGACAGCATCGGGCCGGCGTTGGCATCGCCATCGCTCTGCGCTGTCGTGGGCGGTGTGGGTGTGAGCGATGAGGTGTTCGACCACCAACCTATGGCCGTGATGGCGAGCACGGCCGCCGCCGCGATCGGCCCCAGCCAGGCCCAGGCGCTGATGCCCGGCTCACCACGCGCCTGCGTGACTGTGCCAGCGGTGGCCGGCAGACACAGCGGAACGTGTGACGGCTTCTCAAGCGCGAGCCGATCGCGCTGCGCACCTGCCGAACGCCGCAGCAACGCATCAAGCCGGCCCTGCTCGTCGAGTATCTGCGCAAATGCAGCGTCACGCGCCGCCGCTTGTTGAACGCGCATGGGCAATGCACTGCCGGACTCATGCGCACGCTGCGCCCGCATCAGCAGCCACCGTTGATAGATCGTGGGCCTATTCATGATTGTGCTCCTGTCCATCGCAGCTGTGAACCAAGTGTGCCAGTGTTGCTGTTCAGCGTCGCTGTGTCACTCGCATCAGACCAACGCAGCAGGTGCGGCTTGAGCGTCTGGCGCGCCCGGTGCAGCAACACGCGCGTTGCAACAGTGGTTCGTCCCATTGCCTTGGCGACCTCGCCGGGCGACATCGACTCGCCGTAGTGCAGCCACAGCGCGGTCCATTGCGGCTCGCTCAACACGCGCTGCGCTGCGCCCCACACATCATTGCAGCGCTCGCGTTCAAGCAATCCATGATCCGGGCGTGTGTCGTGACTTCTCGGCGTCATGCCCCCAAGCGTCTGGACAAGCCCAACACGCCGACGCTGCTGCCGTGATTGATCGACCGCCAACCGCAGCGCGATCGTGAGCAGCCAGGGCATAAACCGCCGACTTGGCTCGTAACGCTGCAGCTGCTCCCACGCCCGCAGCAGCGACTGCTGCGCCGCGTCTTCCGCATCCGCGTGCGTCCTTGTTCGACGCTGCAACACGTACACCAACCGGGGCCTGACACGCTCGGCCAGCCGCTCAAAGCTGGCCCGACATCCCGCGCGTGCAAGCCCGGCCAACGTCTCTTCCGAGTCGTCGGCCGGGCGAGGGCCTTGCGCGTTGCTACGTTGTGTACCGGTCATGGTGAGATCGTGCCATTGTCCAAGAGTGCGCTCACTGCTCCAAAAGCCACCATGCTTCACGGCACATCTGTAAGCCTGATAGACCTCGGGGATACCTTAAAAATCCTTGAACTTCTCGGCCTCGCTCACGTTGTCGTCACCTCCATGCATCGCCTCTTGCATCGCGGCAAACTGCTCGATCATGTCGCGCAGCTCGTTGTGTTCGCAGGTGAACATTGCGTTGACGGTGGGGACGCCTTCGCCGGGCGTGACAACCACTCGAGCGGCAAAATCGGCCACGATCTGCGCCTCCGGCTCTTGCGCCGCAGCGATCTGTGGCAACGCGAGCAGACCCGAGAGTAGCGATTGCAACTGGCGAGCGCGGGCGGGGCTTGTCGTCGTCAGCTCCATGTTGGCGGTGAAGCGGTCGGTGCTGGCGACCGAGAGCAGCGCGGCCTTGACCGACTTGACCACGGCCGAGCCGGGGTCGTTGGGATTGATGGGCAGGCCCGAGAGGTCGCTCATCACGACCTGCGCGATGGTGCCCTTGGGCAGAGGGTGATCTGTGAGTTGTCGATCCTGACCGCGTGCCTGTTCTGCAAGGCGTATCACGCTGGGTTTATCAAAGGCCATCACGAGGATGTACCGGCCATCCGTGCTCTTAGGCAGCGCGGCGAAGACACGGTGCATCGGCTTGCTTGGCCCGTCGCCGAAGGGGCGGGTCATC
>DAIOEG010000147.1:2485-5798 GCA_036746415.1 Phycisphaera sp.
TCGAGTCGTTGAGGCACTTGGTGACCACGCCCGCCACGGTCAACCTCCTCAACGTTCCCCGCTCGACCGTGCGGCGGCCCGCCGTGCTCATCTTCCACCAGGAACGAGTGCAACAGCGTCTCTTCGTCGAGGTCTTCCGAGTCATAGCCCGGGAAGGACAACGCCCAGCCCTCGAGCTTGCCCTGACTGGTGCCAAGGTCTGCGACGATGTGCAGGTCCATCTCTTCAAAGCCCTGACCAAACAGCACCACCTGGCCCACGTCTTTGCGCAGGTCAATGCCCAGCGACTCGGTCAGGCCGTCGATCATCGTGTCGGCTTGGGGGTTCTTGGCACGGACCGCGTCCATCAGCATCGCCCCCAGCGGGCTCGCGTGTGCCTCGGCAAGGTGCACCCGCACCGCCCACTTGCTCTGGGGTGGCACGAGCGCCTCGGCGTGCGACTGCGACGCGAGCACCGCCGACCCGGCCACCGCCGTCAACCCTAACGCAGACCACCACGCATCCCGTCGTCGCTTGCTTGTCCGTGCTGCAATCATCGCATGCTCCTTTGATTGAAGGGTGTTTGACTTAACCGTTCCGCAGTGCTTACGTCTGCGGGGTGGCTGTTGTTACATCGTGCGTCAGATTATTTGTTGCGGGTTACGATGCGTGCGTGAACAACAGCGGACGCAGCATCGTGCTCATCGGGTACCGCGGGAGCGGCAAGTCGACCGTCGGGCGCTTGCTTGCAGACCGTTTGGGCTACGCCTTTGTCGATAGCGACACGGTGGCGGTCGAACGTTTCAACGGCAAGTCGATTGCTCGGGTCTGGGGCGAGCATGGCGAGTCGGTGTTCCGGGCTGTTGAGTCGCAGGTGGTGCAGGAGTTGGTGCAACGAGAGCGATGCGTGATCGCGCTGGGCGGCGGGGCGGTGATCGACTACGCGGGTCGATCGGACGGACGCGACGCGGTGCAGGGGGCAGACGTGTTGTGTGTGTATCTGCATGCCGAGGCGGCGACGTTGGCCGAGCGTATTGCTGGTGATGCGGCGTCTGCGC
Source organism: Phycisphaera sp. (assembly GCA_036746415.1). GTDB lineage: Bacteria > Planctomycetota > Phycisphaerae > Phycisphaerales > Phycisphaeraceae > DAIOEG01. The sequence goes on from DAIOEG010000147.1 coordinate 3,523, forward strand.
AGAGTCGCCCGAGCTTGACGGGACATCGCAGCGCAGTCGATGAGGTATCCGCTGTGCTTGCCGTACGCGACCCGTTGTATCGAGCCGTCGCAGACATGACGGTGGATGTCACACGTTTGGGCGTTGAAGCGGTGGTGGATGCGGTGATCGCTCGCACCGCTGGATCACGCTGAGACTTGAAGCCAACCGCAACCGCAAATCAGGCATCGGTCCCGAAGATGCGGTCGCCGGCATCGCCCAGGCCCGGGAGGATGTAGCCGATGTCGTTGAGTTGGCGGTCGAGCGCGGCGAGCACGATCTTCACCTGCGGGTGTGCCTCGCGGACCTTCATCACGCCCTCGGGCGCGGCGATGACGCTGATGAGCGTGATGTCTTTGCAGCCCCTTGCCTTGAGCAGTTCCAGCGCCGCGACGGCGCTGCCTCCGGTCGCCAGCATCGGGTCGCACAGCAGCACCGGCCCGGCCGCGACCGACGCGGGCAGCTTGTCGTAGTAGCTCACGGGTACGAGCTTCTCCTCATCGCGGAACATGCCTAGGTGCCCCATCTGCGCCTCGGGGATCAGCCGGAGCATCCCGGTCGTCAGACCCGCGCCCGCACGCAGGATGCACACCAGCGTCGTCTTACGCGCGAGCTTGTGCGCCTCGCACCGCTCCAACGGCGTAACCACCTCGACACGCTCCACAGGCGCATCGCGCAGCGCCTCGTACGCCAGCAGCTCGCCGAGCTTCTCCATGATCTCGCGGAAGCGTGGCGTCGGCGTTGCAGCGCTGCGCAGCTCGGCGACAAGGTGCCCGATCAGCGGGTGATCGAGACACCGAAGCAGCGGGTCGCTGCTCAAGACTTTTTCCGCAATGGTCTGGGTGCGTCGAGACATATCAACACTGTAATCGCCGTCGGCCCCGTGTCGTGCCCTTTCTTGACGACAACGACACGAGTCGCGCGCGACGCGCATAAAAAAACCGAGCGACGCAAAGGATGAAAGTAAAACAAATGGCAGATCGATCGGGCGTTCGCTCGGCTGACGGTGACCCGTCAACAGTCAGGTTTTTACACGTGTCGCGATGCTCCTTTCTGGCCTGTGGCCATCTGTCCGAGTGCAATATCGCATGCGTGCCGTGTCAAGGCAAGGGTTTTCATCGGCTCATGTCGCGTTCCTGCGACGGTTGAACCGTCGAGCCAGTGGGCACGGCAAACAACGTCGCCCCGCCGCCGTCCCACACCACCGGCCAACCCCGCACCAGCGCTTGCACCGATGCGATGGTGACATCCGGGTCAAAGCCGTAGGTGCGGTGCAGCCGGTCGAGCTCCGACCAGCCGACCCACAGATGCGTCACGCCCTCGTCGCGCAGACGCTGGACGAGTTGTGACGTGTCGGCGTTACTTGCGCGCAAGCGCTTGCCCAGCGGGTCTTCGTCGAATGCGGTGGCGTACACGATCGCGCGGTCCAGATAGAGCAGCGACCCCGTGTCCGCGACCAGCAGCACCTTCGCGTCTTTGGGCAGCGTGTTGATCGTGTGGTGATTGAGCATGCCCGGCCGGTGCGGGTCGCCCAGTGTGTCGGCCCACATCCACGGCGGGACCGACACCCGCTCGCCCCGCTCATCCACCATCGGCCGGGCCTGGTCCCACAGCGTCGTCACCTGTACCGCCCACAGCACGCCCGCGCCGCAGCACAGCAGCGTCACGCCCGCCGTACGCACCAGCCCAACGGGCAACCGACGTGTGCCCAGCATCGCCATCCCCGCCAGCACCGACACCGGCAGCGCCGTGGGCAACAAGAACCTGCTCTGGTGATGCGTCGTCCACCACCACACGCCCAGCGCAAACAACACCCAACTCAACATTGCGATCGTCGCCAATCGTGTGGAACGTCTTGACAAGCCGTGCGCTGCACCAAAGACACCGATGAGCATCCAGACCGGGAACCCGCCCTCGCGGTCGAAGCGCGCGATGTTCTGCGTCTCCCTTGGCGCTTGCGTGCCACCCACCGCGCCGTAGCCGGTGTTGCGCAGCCACTGGCGGTCGAGTGTTTCGAGGAAACGGTGTTGCTCTGATTCATCGCTCGACAGGCCGTGCGCGCGGGCCCAGCGGTCGGCGTTGAACGCGTCCCAGTGCGCCGTGCCCAGGACGCTTGTCGCAAAGGGGAACACGGGGTTCCCGGTCCACACGGCGTTGCGCACCATGTAAGGCGACAAGACCGCAACGCCGACGCAGCCCGCGAGCGCTGCCGACACGACCCGGCTTCGCCAGCGAGGCGACCGACAGGCCGCCCTTGT
>DAIOEG010000147.1:5808-6740 GCA_036746415.1 Phycisphaera sp.
CACGACCCGGCTTCGCCACGTCGGCCCGCCAAACCAGCACAGGAGCATCAGCCCCATCGGCACGGCGATGAACAGCCCGGCCGTCAGCTTCGCCAGTGTCGCCCCGCCCACGAGCAGGCCCACGAGAACGCCGCGCGTCGCGGGCCGGACATCTCGCGCCAGCACCACGCGCACCGCCGCGCCGCCCAGCGCCAGCACCGCCATCTCGTTGTACGCCAGCGTCCCGGTCACCAGCACCCACGGCAGGGCGAGCAGCATCACCGCCGCAACCGCGCCCGACCACGCGGGCGTTGCCGTTGTTTCGTCGTCCTCACTAGAGTCGTTGGCTTGCTTTGCGATCTCCAGCACCACGCCGCGCACCTGCAACGCCGCCAGCAGCGCCAGCAGCGCGTGCAATAACTGACATGCGTACACCGCCCGCAGCGTATCCCCGTTATGACGCCCCACAACCCATGCAAACCCCGCCTCGACCAAGCCGGGCAGGTAGCTATAAACATTGTGCTCCAGCTCCACGATCGCCCCCGCCGCCCACCACTCGCGCACCGTCTGCAGGTGGTAGCTCAAGACGTCATACCCATACGCCTCCGTCCGCCAAAGCGACCCCGCAGGAAGCGCACACGCCGCGAGCAGCAACCCCACCCACGGCATCCACGCCAGCCATTGCACACGCAAACCCATCGCACCCTTGGCATCACCACGCGGAGCAGCACGCCAGATCGCCAGCACCCCAAGCCCAAGCCCCGCAAAAGACCACGCCCACGCGCCCCACACGCTCAAGCCCACCAGCCAGGCAAGGACCGACCACCCCAGCAGCATGACCACAAGTCCCACCGCCAGCGACAGCGACCAATCACCGATGCGCTGCGCGCCCAGCCGGCGCAGCACCCACCACCCCGGCCCCGCACACGGCAGCACCACCAGCAATGCAGGGC
>DAIOEG010000148.1:0-660 GCA_036746415.1 Phycisphaera sp.
TGAGCAAGTCCGCGAGCGAAGCGTCTGGCCTGTCGTCGTGAGTCGTGAGTCGTGAGTCGTGAACCAATCATCCACACCACCTTCATCTTTCCCTAATCACTGATCCCCCCGCCCCTGCTATCGTCCGGATGTGATCGACACGCTTCTACTCTTCGACATCGACGGCACCCTCCTCGACACCGCCGGCGCAGGCAAGCGCGCCATGACCACCGTCGCGCGCCAACTCTTCGGCCAGAACTTCACCTTCGACCACACGCCGTTTGCTGGCATGCTCGACCCGCTCATCTATCAACACGCCGCTACCGTCAACAACCTCCATAACCCGCAAGAGCACCACGACCGCTTCCGCGATGCCTACCTCCCACAGCTCGCACACGAGATCAACACCAACCCACACGACGTCGCCACCTGCCCCGGCATCCACGCGCTCCTCGAGGCCGTCGTCCAACACCAACAACAGATGCACGCGCTTGGCCACACCCTCACCCTCGGCCTGCTCACAGGCAACTACGGCCAGGCCGCCCGCCTCAAGCTCCAAGCCGTCGGCATCGACCCCGCGCTCTTCACCCTCACCGCCTTCGGCGACGAGGCCCCCTCAAGGCCCGACCTGGTCGCGCTGGCGCTGCGGAAGTTCCGCGCCGCGCACGGCCGCGAACTCCC
>DAIOEG010000148.1:670-6676 GCA_036746415.1 Phycisphaera sp.
GCACCCACCCGCCCCGACCTCGTCGCCCTCGCCATCCAACGTTTCCAGCAACAACACCAACGCACCATCCACCCCCGCCGCGTCTACGTCATCGGTGACACCCACCACGACGTCCTATGCGCCAAAGCACACGGCTGCACCTCCATTGCCGTCGCCACCGGCCGAGCCACCCACCAAGAACTCCAACAACACCACCCCGACGCCCTCTACCACGACCTCACCGACGCACAGCACTTCCTCCAACACCTCCACCCGCCCCACCTGCTCCTCACGCCGACGCTGAGCGAGTCCGCGAGCGAAGCGTCTGGCTCTTGTGCACGTGGGAGTAGGGAGTAGGGAGTAGGGAGTGGTCTGAATCCATGCATGGCAACTGCAAACCACTCGCCACTCCCACTTGCAATAATCCTTGCCCCACCACGTTCAACCCCAAATGACCCAACCCAACCGACCCTCCCCCGGCTTCACGCTCATCGAGCTGCTCGTGGTCATCGCCATCATCGCCATCCTCATCGGCATCCTCCTGCCCGCGATCGGTGCTGCGCGTAAGCAAGCCGTCAAGATCACCTGCTCCAGCCAGCTCCGCCAGACAGGCCTCGCCCTCGAGCTCTACCTCCAGGACTTCAAAGAGATCTACCCCATCGCCCGGCCCATCCCCGCGCCCTTCCTCTCAATCACGGCCACCGACCCGCCCTTCTACAAGGTCATGAGCTACTACCTCCCGACCGACGGCCCCACCGCCCAGAACGGCGACAAGACCAACAACGTCCACAAATGCCCCGAAGACAACACCGTCTTCAACATGGCCGGCATCAGCTACGACTACAACATCTCGCTCGGCGGGAACCCGATCGCCGAGTACTGGCTCATCCGCCGACGCGGCCTCGACAGCTCCTACGTCCGCGTCCTCCGAGACTACGACCTGCGCAACGAAGAAGACTTCTTCGTCCTCGAAGACGGCAGCGAGTTCCGCGACGCACAGGCCCGACACTTCGACCGAAACATCCTCTTCGCCGACGGCCACGTCGACTTCCAACTCCCCGGCTCGTAAAGCACAGAACAAAACTGAACCGCGGAGGCGCGGAGGCCGCTGCGCAGAGAGCTGAAAACATGCGAGACATGCAATCAACAGCAGTCTGTTTCCGTCCTCCGTGTTCTCCGCGCCTCCGCGGTTCAACACCTCCCCTCCAGCCCTAGAATCCAACCCGGAGACCCACCATGACCAAGTTTGAAGTTGCTGAAGTGGACGTCAAGAAGGAACGCAAGACCCGCACGCTGCGCCAGCTCGCGGTGGCCAGCGTGCTGGCGGTGCTCATCGGCGGGGCCGCCGGCGCCGCGTGGTATTTCACGCCACCTGAGTTGCCTACGACGCCCGAGCAGGCCAAGGCCGTGCTGGAGAGCCCGCGTTTTGCCCGGCTGAGCAAGGAGCAGAAGCAGCCGTACCTCGACACGATCCGCGAGAGCTTCGGCTCCCTCGACGATGCCCAGCGCCGCGAGCTGATGCGCACCGACGAGATGCGCAACGCCTTCCAGAACGAGATGGAAAACCGCCTGCGCGCCTTCGCGCTGGCTGACGAGGCCGAGCGCCAAAAGATGTTCGAAGAAGGCATGCGCATGATGCGCGGCACCCCCGGAATGGGCGGCCCGCCAGGAGGCCCGCGCCCCGAGGGAGACCGCCCACGCGATGAATCCGCCATGCGCGACCGCATGTCTGACCGCCTCGCCAACGGCAACCCCCAGACCCAGGCCTTCATGAGCGAGGTCTTCCGCCGCATTCGTGAACAACGCGAGCGCGAACAGAATCGCTGACCCGCCTATCGATGAACGCCAACTATCTTGACGACCCGGCTCGCGCGGTTCGAGCTGTGCGGGCACGGACGATCAACCTCAAGAAAGACCACCAGAAAGGCAATCAGATCATTGCCCTGCCACTGGACAGCATCGAGGATGCGCTGATCCCCCAGCGCTACATCCAGCGCAGCAAGATCCAGTGATGACCGGGCGTGTCACTCGCCCGCCAGCCAGCGACGCAGCACCGCTTCCGCCGGCTTGCCCTGCACGCCGTAGCCCGTGTCGAACGGCCCGCCGGTGGTCCCAATGTCCCATTCGTAGAACAACACGCCCGCCACCCGGGCCGCGTCGCCGCTGCCCGCCGGCCGTTCCAACACGCCCGGCCCTTGCCACGCCGAGAGGAACGCGCGATACCCCTCGCTCTGCGCCCGTGTGTCAGCCGATGTCCCCTCGGGCACCACGTGGTTCCACGGCTCGCGCAGGCCCCAGGGCACCGATGGGTAGCCCACCTGCGTGAGTAACACCGGTCGGCCCACCTGTTTGCCGAACGCCAGCACGTTGTCGCGCACATCCGCCCAGTGCTGAGCGATCTCCTTGCCCGTCGGGTCGTCCCGCAGACGCGCCCGGCCGGTCACGTCCCAATGCCCGCCCACGCCGATGCAGTCCAACTTGTCCCAGAACCGCACCTGCTCATACGTGTCCCAACTCGTCGAAAACGTCACCTGCCCCTTAAACCGCGCACGCACCTTGTCGATCAGCGCGACCCACCGCGCCACATGCCCCTCCGGCAGCGTCGTCAACAGCTCGCAGCCGACGACGAACACGTCCGCATCGCCATCGACCGCGATCTGCGTGAACCGGTCCATCACCTGCTCGTAACTCTCCCACCACTTGGTCCAGTCCGCCGGCTGGATCGTACCCCGCCATTCACTGCCCCTCGGCTGCGTCAGCTCCAGGCGTGGCATCAGCACCACTTTCAGCCCCTTGCCCCGCGCGTAACGCATCACCGCCACCAGGTCATCCGCGGCAGGCCCGCGCCCCGGCCCGGTCTGCAGCTGCACACCGGGCGACCCGCCGTGCGACGCGAACATCGGCGTCACGATCTGCACCGCGTTGCACCCCAGTTCTGCCACCCGGTCCACCGCACGCGGCACCGCCGACCGATCCGCAAAGTGCCAGAGGTTCAAGCTGAACCCCACCACCTGTGGCAGCGCCTCACGCCCCCGCGCCGTGCGCTCGTCAAGCGCCGCACGCCCCTGCATCGGCGTCACCCGGACCGCACCACCGCTCGCACCCCCCGTCGCCTGCGCATGCGCCAGCCCACACCACGCCACCGCGAACCACATCATCCACACTCGCAGCATGCTCAACATCCCTCCACTTTACATCGCTCCTCAATCAAAGCGCCGCGGCTTGTTGCACTCACATGGAGCGCATCCAAGCCGCGGCGCGTGGCTGCGTTGAAATGGTCGAAACCCTTGGTGGTTTAGAACGGGGCCGGCGGGGCACCATTGCCGCCATCGCCCATGTTGCCCCCGCCCATGCCGGCCGGCACGAACTGCTCCGCTGTGGTCTTGACGAAGAGCATCACGTCCATCGGGATAAAGAACCGCCCACCGAGCGAGCCGTCCTGCTGGCCCAGGCCCATGGCGATGGGCGAGAGGTCGGCGGGCACCTGCACGGGCGGCATGCCGCCGAACATCTGGAGCATCGGGTTGGCCATGTCGGCCACGCCAGCGATGGACAGGTAACCCTCGGCAAAGAGCGCCTCGGGCAGCTGGTTGGCCCGCAGGTCGTTGAGCTTGGCGGCGGAGCCCAAGCCGTCGTTCTTGCCGATCGCCTTGAGGCCGTCGGTGATGAGCTTGGGGTCGGTCCCGCCGGTGGTCATCATGACCGCATCGTCCGTCGCCGCGACGTACCCGCCGTAGCCGTTCATCATCATCATGGCCATCGGGTTGCCCTGCATCATCTCGGGCGGCAGCTGCATGTTGATCTGATACTGATCGACGCGGACGCCTTCGACCTGCATCGCCGACGGCTGATAGGTCACGTCCATCGTCATCTGCGCCGCTTCCTCGGCCTCATCGAGGGGCACAGCGACCTGACCCATGGCTTCCATGGACTTCTGCCACTGGTCACGCATCGCGTTGCCGTCTTGGCCGGTTTCGTCCTCATACACATTGAGGAACGACATGAACCCGCCGCTCATCATGGCCATCGGGTCCGCCGCGTTGGGGGCGTACCAGACCTGCCCGAAGCGCTGCACCTGCTTCATCATGTCGAGGGTCTGCTTGCTCTGGGCCATCATGCCCGCCATCGGGCCTTCGGACATCGCTTCCATGACCTCGCCGGCCATATCAATCAGCGGGTCGATGTTGATGCCAGCCAAATCGATGCCGCTGGCATACAAGTACGACTGGTCAGGCAGCCGGGCCAGGACGCTGCCGTCGCTAGACTTGCCGGTGAAATAGCCGGCCAGGTCGCTGCCTTCCTTGAGGCCCGCACCCATCGCAAAGCCAGCGCCGGCCTCGGTGGAGTCCATCGTGAACAGCACGGCTTGCGTGCCGTTGACAAACGTCTTGCCGAGGCTGGCGTAGGCCGTCGCCATCTTCTCGGTGTCGAAGGTTTGTTCGACGTCGGAGTTCTCAAGCTCCGCCTTCATCTGAGCGATGCCTTCTTCGATCTGTGCGTTGAAGGCGGGGGCGAGGTCCGCGAGATTGAAATACACGCTGATGAGCGAGGACGAACCGTACGACTGGCCGTAGCTGCCGATGGTCTTGAGCATCGCTGCGCCCTGCTCGCCGGCGGCGTAGGCCTCGACCGACTCTTTGGTCTCGCCAAGGACGGCGAAGTTGCCGAGCTGTTTCGCGAAGCCGGTGTCGGACTGAAGCTGCACCTCGGTGACGCCGTCGGGCGTGCCGTTGATCGACTTGACGAACGTGGCGTAGTCGGTGACCAGCATGAGGATAAGCGCATCGGGTTCGCTGTCTTCCTGCATGGGCGTGGCGAGGTCTTGGATGACCATGAGCATCGGGCCGTTGTCGTCGATGCCTTCGCTGACGCCCATCTCCTGCTTGAAGGACGCGAGGGCGTCTTCCATCTCAGGCTGCTGGATGCCCAGCTTGGCGTTCAGCTCGGCGATGGCCTCGTTGAGCTTGCTCATCGAGGGGACAGCAATGACCATGTCGGCCCCGGCGCTGGCTTGGTCCATGACCGCCGCGAGGTCCGCGTGCGACGTTGCCGACCACCCCATCACCACGACGCACGCCGCACCCCGGAAGCCCAGCCCGTTCATCCATTGCCGCATCTGAAAGTCCCCTTGATTCATGGGAAGAAAGGTCCGCCAGCCACATCAGCCGACGGGTGTCAGTACCATCATAACGTCGCTCATGTGGCAGGTCTGAAGATGCACAGTCTCTTTTTATCACGCCGGAAGGCTCTCGCATCAGCACACTGATTCAACGGACCACGTCTTCATGAGCAAGCCCACCGCCCCAACATCGCATAGAATGCGACCACTCACACAGGGAACTCGTCATGGACACCATCATCATTGTTTTGATCGTCATCAGCGTCATCGTCGGCCTGATCGTGCTCGCGTTTCTCGGGCGATTTTTGGGGCTCTGGGTGCAGGCGATGGTGTCGGGGGCGCCGGTGTCGCTGTTCTCGCTCGTGGGTATGTGGCTGCGGAAGGTGAACCCCCGGATCATCGTGCTCTCGCGGATCCAGTCGGTGAAGGCCGGCATCCAGGTCAGCGCCAACCAGCTGGAGACGCACTACCTCGCCGGCGGGAATGTGCCACGCATCATTAACGCCCTGATCGCCGCCGACCGCGCGAAGATCAACCTCGACTGGAACACCGGCTGCGCCATCGACCTGGCCGGCCGGGACATCCTCGACGCCGTGAAGACCAGCGTGAACCCCAAGGTGATCGACTGCCCCAGCGTCAGCAGCGGCCGGACCACCATCGACGCCGTCGCCCAGGACGGCATCCAGCTCAAGGCCCGCGCCCGCGTCACCGTCCGTTCGTACCTGCCCCGGCTCGTCGGCGGTGCGACGGAAGAGACGATCATCGCCCGCGTCGGCGAGGGCATCGTCACCACCATCGGCAGCGCGGTGACGCACAAGAACGTGCTTGAGAACCCCGACAAGATCAGCAAGACCGTGCTCTCCAAGGGCCTCGATGCGGGCACGGCGTTTGAGATCCTCTCGATCGAC
>DAIOEG010000149.1:0-6639 GCA_036746415.1 Phycisphaera sp.
ATCCCGGCCCCGCGATCGAGCAGGCCGACCGCTTGAGCAGCGACAAAGCCGCGCTGTTCAAACGCCTCGCCCTCCTCATCGACCCCGCCGTCGAAGTCCACCCCTATTACGCCACCCCCACCCTCACCGATATGCTGTTACCGGTGCCGATCGCCCGCTTCCACAACCCAAGAAGGACCGCCATGCCGTCTCTCATTGCAACGACACGACTCCTGCTCTGCGGCTCACTGCTGCTGTCACTGGCCTCCACTTTGCACCTGCAAGCCCACGCGGATGACGCCAACGGTGCGCCGCCCGCCCCCGTTGAAACCGCCGCCGCAACGGACACGCAAGCCGAAGATCAGACAAGCGATGCCCCCTCGCAGGTCGGCTGGCTCGAGCTCTCCGGCTCGCTGCGTGACGGCCCCGTGCCCTTCGCCTGGGTCAGCCCCGCAGAGGCCGGCCCGTCGCTCCACGATGTGCTCGACCAGATCCGCTACGTCGCCAACAGCCCCGACCACGCGGGCCTAGTCGTCTTCATCGACCAGCCGCAGCTCTCGCTCACGCAGATCACCGCGCTGCGCGAAGCTATTGGTGAGGCCCGCGCCGCTGGCAAGACCACCCTCGCCTTCGCCGAGGCCTACACGACCAAGGACTACCTGCTCGCCAGCGCCTGCAACCTCATCACCTTGCAACACAAGGGCGAGGTCATGTTCGAGGGCCTCGCCATCGAGGAGATGTACCTCGCGGGCCTGTTCGAGAAGCTCGGCGTGCAGGCCGACTTCCTGCAGATCGGCCAGTACAAAGGCGCGGACGAACAGTTCACCCGCAAGGGCCCTTCCAAGGCCTGGGACCAGAACTTCGACGCGCTGCTGGGCTCGCTGTATTCGCAGATCACCACCACCCTCGCCGACGCCCGCCAGTGGGACCAGGCCAAACTCGACGACCTCATGGCCCGCTCCATGCTCATGGCCGACACCGACCTGCTCACCGCCGGCGTCGTTGACCGCCTCGTCGACCGCGACCTGCTCACCGTCACCGAAGACGAGTTCGGCGACGACTTCTCGTGGGACGCCGACATGGGCTTTGACTCCACGCCCATGGCCATCGACAACCCCTTTGCCATCTTCTCGCTGCTCATGAAGTCGGGCGACACCTCCACTAACCGACCCACCATCGCAGTTGTCCACGCCAACGGCCCGATCTATTCCGGCGAGTCCACCATCGGCGACGGGCAGTTCAGCTCCGACAGCATCGGCAGCAAGACACTTGTCCGCGCATTGGCCGAAGCGCTCGACGACGACAACGTCAAAGCCGTCGTCGTCCGCCTCGACTCGCCCGGCGGATCGGCCCTGGCGTCCGAGATGATCTGGCAGGCCGTCCGCGATGTCCGTGCTGAAAAGCCCATCTACATGAGCATCGGAAGCATGGCCGCGTCCGGCGGGTACTACATCGCCTGCAACGGCAGCGAGGTCTTCGTCGAGCCCGCCTCCATCGTCGGCTCCATCGGCGTGGTCACCGGCAAGTTCACCATGAAAGGCCTCTACGACTGGGCCGGCGTCAGCATCCACCGCCGTTCGCTGGGCCCCAACGCCGACATGTTCAACTCCGTCGAGCCCTTCACGCAAGACCAGCGCGAACTCATGCGCCAGAGCATGACCATGATTTACGACCAGTTCCGCCAGCGCGTGCAGCTGGGCCGGGGCGACCGGCTCCCCGATATCGACGCCATCGATGAAGGCATGCTCTTCACCGGCCAGCAAGCCATCGACAACGGCATGGCCGACCAGCTCGGCGGGCTCGACGACGCCATCGCCGCCGCCGCCAAAGAAGTCGACCTCAATCAAGGCGACTACGACCTGCTCAACCTCCCGCCCGCCATCTCACTTCAGCAATACTTCAGCGAGATGTTCGGGGTCACGGGCCCGCGCTCCGCGCAAGGCCTCCGCTCACTCCTCCAACACCCACACGCATCACAAACACTCAGCGCCGCACGCGCCGTGCTCGGCCCCGCCTGGCCGTCGGTCCAACAAACCCTGATGGGCCTCTCGCTCCTACAGCACGAGCGGGCCGTGCTCATCGCGCCCTCCGCGATCGTCATCCGCTGATGCAACTCCACAACACCGACAAGCCCGCGTTCCATGAACGCGGGCTTCTTCATCCACACAACCCCTTGTGAACCCAGCATGATCCAGGCCGCCGTCATCCTCCCCGCCGCGGGCAGCGGGCAACGCTTCGCCGTCGGCAACGCCGCATCGGCATCCAAGATCGAGTTCGAGCTGCACGGCAAGCCCGTCTTCCTCCGCAGCATCGAGGCGTTCCACGGCAGGGCCGATGTGTGCGCGATCCTGCTCGCCGTCCCGCCTCATCGTCTCGACGAGTTCCGCTTCCGCTGGGAAGACCGCCTCGCGTTCCTGCACGTGCAGCTCATCGCGGGCGGCCAAGCCGAGCGCTGGGACACCGTGCAACGCGCTCTTCAACACGTCCCCGACCACGCGACGCACATCGCCGTGCATGACGCGGCCCGCCCCGGTGTGTCGCAGCGCCTCATCGACCGTGTCTTCGCAGCGGCGCAGCAGTTCGACGCCGTGGTACCCGGATTGCAAGTGCCCGACACGCTCAAACGCATCAGCGAACAGCCCGTGCAGCCGCACCACGACGACCCGCTCGACGCGATCCTCGGCAGCGCCAGCTCGCCCATCGCCGATGCCCGCGCAGTGGTCCACACCGTGCCGCGTCAACACCTCGTGGGCGTGCAGACGCCGCAGGTGTTCTCCGCCGACCTGTTACGAAGGGCGTACGCATCGCTCCCGCAAGACCGCTCACAGATCACCGATGACGCCTCCGCCGTCGAAGCCCTCGGCCACCCCATCATCGTCGTCCCCGGCGAGCCCGCCAATCTCAAACTCACCCGCCCCGAAGACGCTGAACTCCTCCACGCCGTCTTCGCCTCACGCCAGGTGCGCGTGAAAGAAGACGCCGCCCGACAGTTCCTCCTGGATGACGATGAGTAATCGCATGACGTGTTGAACCGCAGAGGACGCAGAGGACGCAGAGGCATGCAAAGAAGCTGAGCAACATGCAACAGTTTCTGACGTCATTCACTTCCGACCTTCTGACTTCACGTCTCTTCTCCGCGCCCTCCGCGCCTCTGCGGTCAAAACTGCTTCTTCAGGTAGATCAGAACTCACGCTGCGGTGTCGTGCGGTCCGTGATGCGTTGTGTGATGACGGCTCTGACGGCATCGCCGAAGCGCAACACGAAGACGCACAGCGGGCGTTTGCCTTTGCCCCGCCAGTCGCGTTGCAACGGTTCGGTGTTGCATGCGTTGCCGCGGGTCTTGACCTCGACGATGCCCGCGTCCAGCTCGACCAGCCGGCGCTTCACGCGCTCGGCCCGCATCGGCAACACATCCACCACCTCGAACACCGTCAGCCACGTGCTGGTCGGCGCTGCATCACTCGTGAGAAGCCCAAGCCCCGCCGCCGGCTCGGGCAGGTCCAACAGATGCAGCAACCCCGCGCGCTCCAGCGAATCGTCGGCCTCACACAAGTACCGGCCCAGCGGCGCGAACGCCACGGGCGCAGGCGATCCGTGCAGCGTCATCGCCACGCCGCTGCGCAGCGATGTGGCCGAGATGTCCTGACATGCAAGAACACCCGTCCACAGCACCGCCTGCACCAGCGTGCCTTCGTCACTGATGAACTCGACCTCGCCGTTGCCGATCACTTGGCGGACCTCTTCCACATCCACGCCCGGCCCCAGCTTCACCGCCGCGCCCCGCGCCGCGCGGACCGCATGCGCAATCGCGCCGGCCGGCGGCTCGAGTTGGTCGAGCGCAAAGCGGCGGTGGCCGTCGACCCGCCGCGCGGGGTCGATGTGGACGAGCCGCGCAGCGGTGTCGATCGCGGTGGCGTCGCCGACGTGCGCAGCGCAGCGCGCGTTGTGGGCGGTCATGACGACGCGGACGGGGTCGGCATCGACCGCCGTGATGCGCACGCCCAGCGACTGCATCGCCAGCGCATCAGCGCCGATGCCACAGCAAAGGTCGAGCGCATCGGCATGCCCCGCGAAGCGCGCTGCCTTGTGCAGCGCCACCGGCCACGACGTCGCCTGCTCGACGCCTTCGACGTCGGCCAGTAACGACGAGGCCCCGGGCAACTGTTTACGGGCCGCTTTCATGCGGGCGTGTGCCAGTTGCATCGCAGCGGTGCACAGCGGCAGCGGCGCGAACGTACCAACGGCATCCGCGAGCTTGCGCAGCTTGACGGCCTGGGCCGGCGTGTTGTCGGTGTTCGCGCTGGCGGCCGCCATCAGCGGCGTCGCTTGTGGCGTGGCGAGCCACTGCCACAGCGCGGGGTCTTGCGGCTTGACGGGCATGCGTGCAGGGTAACGCGGCGTGGATTGGTTACGATCGGGCGATGGCGGAGCACGACAGGCCGATGGGGCTGATTGCGGGCGGTGGGCGGTTGCCTGTGCTGGAGGCGCTTGGGATGCGCGCGGCGGGGCGGCGGGTGGTGTGTCTGTCGCTGGGCGGTTCGGCGGACCCGGACCTGTCGGCATTATGCGAGCGCGTTGTGTTTGTGCCTGCACTGAACATCGGGAGCTGGATGCGGTGTGCGCGGAGGCACGGGTTTGATGAGGCCGTCATGGTGGGCAAGGTGCCCAAGACGATCATGTACGACTTCTGGGCGATCGTTCGGAACCTGCCGGACTGGCGGGTGGGCAGGATCTGGTTTATCCGCTCCAGGCGAGACCGGCGTAGCCAGACGCTGCTGCACGCGATCGCCGAAGAGCTTCAACTCGGAGGGCTTCGCTTGATCGACACAACGCGTTACATCGTGGAACACCTGGCGGATGCGGGCGTCATGACCAAGGCCCGGCCATCGGGAACGGTGCAGCTGGATATCGACTTCGGCTGGCCGATCTTGCAACGCATGAATGAGCTGGAGATCGGCCAGGCGATCGCGGTGCGTGGGCGTGATGTGGTCGCGGTCGAAGCGATCGAGGGAACGGACCGGATGATCGAGCGGGCTGGGCAGCTCGCGCGGGGCAAGGGCTGGGTGCTGTGCAAGGGCTCGGGCAAGACGAAGGACCCGCGGTTTGACGTGCCGACGATCGGCGTGCAGACGATCGAGAACCTCGCAAAGGCCGGCGCGGCGTGTCTGGTCGTGCAGGCGGGCAAGGTGATCTTGATCGACAAGCCGGCGGTGCTGGCGGCGGCCGACCGCGCGGGCATCGCGGTAGTGGGGGTTTGAGGGCGCGTTGAAGAAGTTGAATCGCCAAGGGGGCCAAGGGGCCAAGGGCCGCCAAGGGCGTGAGGGGTCGGGCAATGAAGTGGACTCAGCGGAGTTTTTGACCATTGGCCTGTGGCATGCGCTCTGCGTTTGAACCGCTCCGCGACACCTGCCCTCCGCTTGCCTCGGCCCCCGCGTTGGCCCGTTAAAACCGCTATGATTCATGGTCTTCCCCGTCGGCACAGCGCACCGCCGAACCCTACGGAAACGACCCCTCATGGCTGACGCCCCACGTCCAGATCCACAGCTCCCACCGCCCCACGAACCGGTCTACTCCGAAGAGTCCATCTCCGTCCTCGAGGGCCTCGCCGCGGTCCGCAAGCGCCCCGCCATGTACGTCGGCGGGACCGACACGCGCGGCCTGCACCACCTGGTCTGGGAGGTCGTCGACAACTCCATCGACGAGGCCCTCGCCGGGCACTGCACCGAGATCCACGTCACCCTCCGGCCCGACCGGTCCGTCTCCGTCCTGGACAACGGCCGGGGCATCCCCGTGGGCCCCTACAAGCACGAGAACCCGCAGCTCAACGGCAAGCCCGCCGTCCAGATCGTCCTCACCATCCTCCACGCCGGCGGCAAGTTTGAGAACAACGCGTACAAGGTCTCCGGCGGGCTGCACGGCGTGGGCGTGTCCTGCGTCAACGCGCTGGCCGAGTGGCTCGAGGTTGAGGTGGCACGCGAGGGCAAGCTCCACCTCATCACCTTCCAACGAGGTGACCTCCACCAGCCCCTCAAAGTCATCGGCGACGCCAAGGCCACCGGCACACGCGTCACCTGGAAACCCGACCCCGACATCTTCGGCGATATCGAACACGACTACCCCACCATCGCCAACCGACTCCGCGAACGCGCCTACCTCAACCCCGGCCTGCGCCTCATCGTCGAAGACCAGCGGCCCGCAGACGCCGGCGGCACCGGCAAGCGCGAGGTCTACAAGTACGACGACGGCCTGATCGCCATGGTCCGCGACCTCAACGACGGCAAGAACGCCTTCCACGACCCCATCGCCATCAAGGCGTCCTCGCCCGATGGCCGGGTTGTCACCGATGTCGCGCTGCAATACACCGACGCCTACAGCGAATCGATCACCTGCTTTGCCAACAATATCAACACACCCGACGGCGGGACGCACCTCTCGGGCTTCAAGACCGCGCTGACCCGCACGCTCAACGCGTACGCCAAAAATGCTGGCATCCTCAAGGAAAAAGGCCCGACGCTCTCGGGTGAAGACTGGCGCGAAGGCATCGTGGCCGTGATCTCCGTCAAGCTGCCCAACCCCCAGTTTGAAGGCCAGACCAAGGGCAAGCTGCTCAACTCCGAAGTCGAGGGTGTGCTCAGCTCGGCCGTGGGCGAGGCGTTGTCC
>DAIOEG010000150.1:0-6627 GCA_036746415.1 Phycisphaera sp.
ACATCCGACGCACCGCCACCATCAAGGAAGGCGACGTCTCCGTCGGCAACCGCACCCGCGCCCGTATCGTCAAGAACAAGATCTCCGCGCCCTTCAAACAGGCCGAGTTCGACATCATGTTCAACGAAGGCATCTCCGCCTCGGGCGACCTGCTCGACCTGGCCGTCGAGGCCTCGGTCGTCCAGAAGTCCGGCGCGTGGTTCAGCTTCGGTGACACCCGCGTCGGGCAGGGCCGGGAGAACTCCAAGCAGTTCCTCAAAGACCACCCCGACCTCTTCGCCGAAATCAAAGCCAAAGTCCTAGAAAACAAAGGCGTCCTCCTGAAAACCGTCGTCGAACCCGACAGCACCCCCGACGACGAGTAACTCGGCACATTCTCCATGTAGCCGGCGAGTTGATTCGTCAGTCTGCGCTGTACACGTCGGTCATGCAGTGTTGCCCCCTGTCGTGATGCAGTGCAGCGATGTGAGAGCACCGTGTGAATACCTGTCTGCAGCCGCGTGCTGAAAGCATGCGGTCTGTGAGACTAGACGCACCGCAGCAGCCCGGTACACGAACGATTCACAATCCGCGACCTGCCACGTCGCGGCGAAGGAGATGAGTTGATGTGGTCCGCAAAGGCCTCACGTAGCTCGCCGCGAACGACGTAGCAGCGGCACCGCCGCAGCGAGCAGCGCAAGCGCGGCCGGCTCGGGGATCACCGGCGACGCGATCTGGCCAAAGGGGTTAAACACGACCGTGTCGAGATACACGACCGCATCGCCGGCCCCGAAGAACTGGATCGAGTCGAGCGTGACCGTTTGGCCGTTGATGACGCCGTTGCCCCCGACCCAGCCGTCCCAGTACGCATCGTCGGACAGGTCCCACTGGTAATAGTGCCACTGGCCGTCGGCAACAACGTCGTACAGGATCCCACGTTCGCCCGTGCCTTCAGTGTCATCGACGACCAGCGAGACGTCGATGCCCTGCGTGGTGGTGAGGAGCCAGAAGCCGATCCACCCTTGAGCGATGAGTTCGCGGTTGCCCGCGGGTGTGCCGGCGT
The DNA here is from genome assembly GCA_036746415.1 of Phycisphaera sp. Classification (GTDB taxonomy): domain Bacteria; phylum Planctomycetota; class Phycisphaerae; order Phycisphaerales; family Phycisphaeraceae; genus DAIOEG01. The sequence goes on from DAIOEG010000150.1 coordinate 1,043, forward strand.
TGGCGACGGTGCCCGCGAGGTGTCGGAGGAACCAGCCGTTGTCGCTGCCTTTAATGGTGATTTTTTGAGAGTGCGTGCCTTGTTGTGCCTGTTCGGTCGAGAGGTCCGCGAGGGTTCCCGTTTCGATGCCGGTGTTCGAACCCGAGGCTGTGGGGCTGGAGGCGAAGATGTCCTCGCTGTTGTTGAAGCGGGCGAGCGGCAGCAGGTCATCGGGCTCTGCGTTGAGCTGCTGGTGGTACTGGATGAGCGCCTGGCCGAAGGCGTTGGGCGTGGTGCCGGAAAAGAGCGTGCCGTAGGAGAAGATGTTGTAGCCGTTGGCACCCAGGTAGCGAGCGGTCTGGAGCTGGTCGAGGGTCTGCTGCGGCCCGCTGTGCAGGTACGAGCCGACGCCAAAGGCGATGCCGGTGTTGCCCTGCGTCCGCTGGAGCGACTTCCACTTGAGGAAGTTGTTTCGGAACAGCGCGTTGTCGGCCGTATAGATCATGGGGAACGCGGCGTCGAGGAGGCCTTGCGTGACCCAGTCGTCGGCGTGCTGCTGGTAGTCGCGCGTGCCGATGTCGAAGTCCCGCCACACCGCCGCGGTGAGCGAGGCGTTGGGTTTGATGTCCTCCACGCGCTGCTGGACATGCGCGACAACGCCGGTGAGCTTGTCGCCGACCCACTGCTTGAACGTGTTGGGCGAGGTGAAGGCGTTCAGCCCGGTCTCGCTCGCAAAGCGGGCCCGGGTGTCGGGGTCCATCGGGTAGGTGAGCGGCCCCGAGGCGCCGTTGACCACGTTGCGGATGTAGTCCAGGTGAACACCGTCGAGGTCGTACTTGGTCACCAGCTCCGCAGCGAGGTTGCCCAGGTGCGTCGCAGCGTCCGGTGCAGTCCAGTTGATGCCGACGTACTCGCCGCTGCTGAGCGGCATGTCGTTCCCGAACTGGTCCTTCGCCCGCAGGTCCGGCCGGCGGTTGTAGAAGTGGTTGGGGTCGGCTGGCGGGTTGTACGGCGAGGAAGTGTCCCGCCACATCGGAGCCGAGTTGAGCCAGGCGTGCAGCTTGATCCCCTTCGCACGGGCCTCGTTGATCGCGACTTGAAGCGGGTCGAACGACGGGTTGGTCGGGAACTTCGAGCGGTCCCAGCTCTCGACGGTCGAGGGGTAGAGCACATCGCCCTGCCCACGGACCTGAAAGTAGACATCGGTAAAGCCCGCGTTGGCCGCCGCCGCGATCTTGTTACGGATGTCCGTCTGCGTGCTGCTGAACTCGAACCGCGACATCCACACCGCCCGCACATCCCGAAACGGCGTGTCCCCAGCCAGATTATTGAGAGTCGCCGAACGCGCCGCCGGCACGGTCGTGCAAGCAACCGCAACCGCAACAGCAACCGGAGCATACACACCGATCACCCACCGCCGGGCTCCTCTGGTTGGCACGCTCAAAATGGTTGCCTTTCGTCTCGTTCGGGCCGGGCGGAAGGGGATTCAATCGGACGATTGAACAAAATTATAGCATATGTTGTGTCAACTCAGAACACCGGATGTCATTGGGGTGTTGCACCGCTTGAGAGCTTGCCGGGCCTGGCATGACGGGTCCGATGCTTCAATCTCGCCACACGCATTGCCAGCGGAACGCCCGGCCCGCTCGTCTGCGGATCCAACGACGACGCCCTTGGCCAACGCACCACCCGCCGTCCGCCGCAGCGGCCCGGCTCCGCCCCGGATCGCAGGGCTCCGCCATCGCTCGCACCGCCAGAGCCGAATCGTCCCAATCCGCCGCCGCGTTCAAGCGGTCCGGCATCGCCCCGTCCGAGTCCCGCCCAGCGTCGCCATCACCACATCCACGAACCCCTCTGCCGATTCCGACACTCCAGGGCCAACCTGAACCTCCGTGTTCAAGCGACGGCTCTCAAGCGACGCGCGAGGAAGCGGACTGTTCAGACATTCCCGGCATTTGTCCGCGTTCATCCACGGCTCCAAACTGATTTGCGACACGCCCCACGAGCACCCATGCCGCGTCTGCGACGTGTGGCCACTCGTTACCCTGCACGCATGGCCCTGTTCAAGTCCGCTTTTGACAAGCTTCGCAAGGCGCTCTCCAAAACATCGGAGACCACCGGCAAGACGCTGCGCAACCTGCTCACGGGTCGGCCACTGTCGCATGAGCTGCTGCGGGACTTGGAGCGGGCGCTCATTCAGGCGGACGTGGGGGTGAAGACCGCCGTCGAGCTGCGCAAGGACCTCGAAGCGATGTGGGAGCGCGGCGAGATCAGCACGGGGGACGAGGCCTGGCCGATGTTGAAGGCGCAGCTCATCGCGTACTTCCCCCCGGAAGATCGGGAGCTGCGTTTCAACCCCGATGGAAAATCAACCGTGATCCTGGTTGCCGGGATCAACGGCAGCGGCAAAACAACCTCGATCGCCAAGCTGTGCAAAGCCATGCGCGACCAACACAAGTCCGTCCTGCTCGCGGCCTGTGACACGTTCCGCGCCGCAGCCGTCGAGCAGCTCACCGTGTGGTCCGGCCGGCTGGGCGTCGAGATCGTGCGGGGTCAGCAGGGCGGCGACCCGGCGGCTGTTGCCTTCGACGCGGCCGATGCCGCCGTCGCACGCGGCGTCGATGTGCTCATCGTCGACACCGCCGGGCGTTTGCACACGCAGCAACACCTCATGGACCAGCTGACAAAAATCCGCCGCGTGATCGATAAAAAAATCCCGGGGGCGCCGCACGAGGTGCTGCTCGTCATCGACGCCACCACCGGGCAAAACGGCGTCAACCAGGCCAAGGCCTTCGCACAGGCCGTCGAAGTCACAGGCATCTTCCTGACCAAGCTCGACGGCTCAGCGAAGGGCGGCATCGTCATCGCCATCCGCGAAGCACTCAACCTCCCCGTCAAGTTCATCGGCACCGGCGAAACCCCCGACGACGTCCAACCCTTCAACCCCGAAACCTTCATCGAAGCCATGCTTGCAGAATGACCCCCGGAAACGGGGAACACGGAACTCGGAACGCAGAACGAATCATGCATCCCCACGCCGACGCTGAGCGCCGCGAAGCGTCTGGTGAAACCATCAAATCGCAAAGACGCGACAAGTCACGGCGCGACGCGTCCACCCATCCCTGACGCCCCATTCCCTAACCACTCACACCCAACCCCTGTACCCTGTACCCATGACACCATTCTTTGATCTCACAGGTCAGGTCGCACTCGTCACCGGCGGGAGCTCGGGCATCGGTTACGCCATCGCCGAAGCGTTCGTGCAGCACGGTGCCAAAGTCCTCATCGGCTCGCGCACCCTCGACAAGGTCGACTCCGCCGTCGCCCGGCTCGACGCCATGGAACGCCACGACCAAGCCAGCCCCGTCGCCGCTGGCGTCGCGCTGGACGTCGAACACGACGCCTCGTGCGAACACGCGGTCAAAAAAGCTCTCGACCACTTCGGCGGGCTGCACATCGTCGTCAACTCCGCCGGCATCATGTGCAAGAAGGACACCTTCGACCTCACCGCACACGAGATGAACCACCTCTACAACATCCACGTCACCGGCGCCCTGCGCGTCAGCCAACACGCCGGCCACGTCTTCCGCGAACAACACCACGGCTGCATCCTCAACATCTGCTCCATCAGCTCCTTCGTCGACCTCACCGGCGTCACCGCTTACGCCTGCGCCAAAAACGCCCTCCTGGGCCTCACCCGCTCGCTGGCGAACGAGTGGGCGAAGTTCGGCATCCGTACCAACGGCATCGCGCCGGGCTTCATCCCCACCGACATCAACCGCAAACTCATCGAAGGCACCGACCGAGGCCGACGCATCCTCGAACACACCCCCATGGCCCGCTTCGGCACCGCCCAGGAGATCGCCGGCGCCGCTGTCTACCTCGCCTCCCCCGCCGGCCGGTTCGTTAACGGGCACACGATCGTCATCGACGGCGGGTATCTCGCCAGCGGCATCGGCGACAGCGTCGCCCCGTGGGCGGAGTGACCCCCCAACATGGGTGGGCTTGGGACAATCGATGACCGAGGCGTGAATCTCGTGCTTGAATCGGTGCGTATAACTGGCATACTATGTGGATGAACGGTTTGTTCACGTTGTTGTGAATCACATTGTCTTTTATGCACTTGCGGGGTTTTTTGATGCTCTCGCCGCTCTCTGAATCGCACGTCAGTTCTGCGCTCAAGGGGCTGCCCGGCTGGGTGGTTCAGGAGGGCAAGCTGTGCAAGACGTTTAAGTTCAGCAGTTTCAAGGAGGCGTTTGGGTTCCTCACCCGCGTCGCGTTTGAGGCGGAGGGGGCGAATCATCACCCCGAACTGTTCAACGTCTACAGCACAGTGATCGTGAAGCTCAACACGCACGACGCGGGGGACGCGATCACGCAGAAGGACGTGAACCTGGCGGGTGCGATCGAGCGGGTGAACTGGCTGCCGCGCGGGCTGCCGGGGGCGGGGGCGGGGGTGACGGGGAAGCCGTCGGCGGCGGTGGTTTAAGAGACGTGCGGCGGGACAAGTCGCGTCACTACGCGGACATCGTGTTGACGGGGTGTGCTGGGTCCGTGCGCGGTGTTTAGAATGCGACGCGCGCTGTGTTGCCGATGTTGCAAGCCCTTGGAGAGCCCCCGCATGAATCTTGAGCTTCTTGAGCGTCTATGTCTGACCGCCGGCGTCCCGGGGCGAGAGCACCGTGTGCGGGCTCTGATCCAGCAGGAGATCAAGGGGCTGTTTGACGAGGTGAGCGTGGACCCGATGGGTTCGATCATCGCGGTGAAGAAGGCAACGGCGGCGAAGAAAGGGGCCAAGCCCGTGCGGGTGATGCTGGCGGCGCACATGGACCAGATCGGGTTTCTGGCGCGTTTCATTGATGACCAAGGGTTCATCCGGGTCCAGCCGGTGGGCGGGTTTGACACGCGGAATTTGTTTGCGCGGGTGGTGCGGATCGCGGTGGACATCAACGATCCGAAGAAGGACGTGCTGGGTGTGCTGAATCCGGGGGGCAAGCCGGTGCACATTGCAAGCGAGGAGGACAAGAAGAAGGTGCCGACGACCGATGAGTTCGTGATTGACACGGGGTTGTCGGCTGAGGAGGTGAAGAAGCGGGTGCGGATCGGGGACATGGTGACGCTGGTCGCGCCGTTTCAGGAGGTGGGCGGGACGGTGGTGTCGCAGGCGCTCGACAACCGTGTCGCGTGCTGGGTGGTAATTGAGGCGGTGCGGGCGCTTGTGAAGAGCAAGGCGAAGCTGGGGTGCGAGTTGCACGTGGTGTTCACGGTGCAGGAAGAGGTGGGGCTGCGTGGGGCGTTGGCGTCGGCGTACACGGTGGAGCCGGACATCGGGATCGGCGTGGACGTGACGCTGGCGGTGGACACGCCGGGCGTCGAGACGCACCAGCGCTGCACGGTGCTGGGCGGCGGCGCAGCGCTGACGGTGATGGACTCGGCATCCATCGCGGACCTGTCGCTCTACGAAGCGGTGGAGAAGTCGGCGATTGGAGCGAAGGTGCCCGTGCAGCGGTCGCTCATGTCGCGCGGCGGGACTGACACCGGCTCGATCCAGCGCTCACGCAGCGGCGCACGGACGATGACGCTCTCATGCCCGACGCGGTACATCC
>DAIOEG010000151.1:0-6572 GCA_036746415.1 Phycisphaera sp.
GCGACAGCGGCTACACGAAGCGCGCCGCACAAGACCGCAAGGCCCGTAAGCCCGTCGCCGGCGGGAGTTACGCGTAAACGCAGCCCAACGACTCACCATCCAACCACACATGCAGAGCAAACATACCTATCAATACGTCCATCACTCCTGGCTCGACGCCGACGCCGCCAAACTCGACGGGCTGGGCCGACTCGTGTATCGCTCCAACCAGCTCGGCAGCGACCAGCGCATCACCAACACCGGCGGAGGCAACACCTCTAGTAAGCTCACCGAGCGCGACCCGATGACCGGCAAGCCCGTCAAGGTGCTCTGGGTCAAGGGCTCCGGCGGCGACCTGCGCACCAGTAAACGCGACAACTTCAGCGCACTGGAGATGGGCAAGCTCGAATCGCTCATCAACATCTACTCGGCCCGCAAGGACAAGGGCCTGAAGTCTCAGGCCGAGGACGACATGGTCGAGATGTATCGGCACTGCACGTTTAACCTGAACCCCCGCGCCTCGTCGATCGACACGCCGCTGCACGCGTTCGTCCCGCACGACTACGTGGACCACACGCACCCCAACGCCCTGATCTCGATCGCGGCCAGCAAGAACGGCCCCACGGTGATGAAAGAGGTGTTCGGTGAGGAGCTGTTCTGGCTGCCGTGGATGCGTCCGGGCTTTGAATTGGGCCTCGCGCTACGCGACGGCTGTGCGAAACACCCCGGTGCGGTCGGGGCCATCATGGGTCAGCACGGCCTGATCAACTGGGCCGACGACGACAAGGTGTGCTACGAGCGGTCTCTGTCACTCATCGACCGTGCCGCGTCGTACATCCAGAAGCACGACCGGGGCAACAAGACGTTTGGTGGTGAGAAGTACGCGGCGCTGGATGATGTGAGGCGTCGCGCGGCGTTGCTGTCGGTGTTGCCGTGGCTGCGTGGGAAGGTCAGCGATGGCAAGCGGATGATCGCGACGGTGCAGAGTGACACGGCGATGCTTCGGTTTGTGAACAGTGTCGATGCGCCGCGTTTGGCGGAGCTTGGGACCAGTTGCCCGGACCACTTCCTGCGGACGAAGATCAAGCCGATGTACGTTGCTTGGGACCCGCAACGCGAGGATGCGGCGTCGCTCAATAAGAAGATCGAGGATGGACTCGCGCAGTACCGCAGGGACTACGCGGCGTATTACGAGCGGTGCAAGCACGGCAACTCGCCAGCGATGCGTCAGCCCAACCCGACCGTGGTGCTCATCCCCGGCGTGGGCATGATCGCGTTTGGCAAGAACAAGAGCGAGTCGCGGGTGACGGCCGAGTTCTACAACTGTGCGGTCGAGGTGATGCGCGGGGCCGAGGCGATCGGCGGATACATCGCGCTGGACCCTCAAGAGGCGTTCGACATCGAGTACTGGTTGTTGGAGGAGGCGAAGCTGCAGCGCATGCCGGTGGACAAGGCGTTTGCGGGGCGCGTGGCCGTGGTCGTCGGCGCGGGCTCAGGCATTGGTAAGTCGGCCGCGAACCGGCTTGTGCCTGATGATGCGCACATCGTCTGCGTGGACTTGAACGACGCGGCCGCCAAGGCAAGCGCCGCGGAGATCACTGCAAAAGTCGGCAGCGGCATCGGCGTCGCGGGCACGGGCATCAGCGGCTGCGGCCCGGCGATCGGCCTGTCGTGCGACATCACCAACCGCAAGACCGTCCGTGCGATGTTTGAAGAGGTCGTGCTGGCGTACGGCGGGTTTGACGACCTCGTCATCACCGCAGGTCTGTTCGTCCCTCCCGCGCCGGATGGGACGGTGCCCGATCACTTGTGGAACAAGACGTTTGAGGTCAACGTCGTTGGCCCCGCGATCGTCGTCGATGAGGCGTCCAGGGTCATGCTCGCGCAAGGCCTCGACGGCTCGGTGGTCATGACGACGAGCGTCAACGCCGTCGTCGCCAAGAAGGGATCGATCGCCTACGACACAAGCAAGACCGCCGCGAACCACCTCGTGCGCGAGCTCGCGGTGACGCTCGCGCCGCACATCCGTGTGAATGCGGTGGCTCCGGCCACCGTCATCGAGGGCAGCACCATGTTCCCGCGCGACCGTGTGATCGCTTCACTGACGAAGTACGACATCGCGTTTCAAGAGAGCGAGCCAACCGAAATCCTGATCGAAAAGCTCGCGGGCTTCTACGCCAAACGGACGCTGCTGCACGTCGCCATCCGCCCCGAGGACCAGGCGAATGCGATCGCGATGCTGCTGGGCCCGGTGCTGCGCAAGACAACGGGGCAGGTCATCCACGTGGACGGTGGGCTGGCGGACGCGTTCTTGAGGTAACCGCATGAACGGGTCGATAGACTCGTCGCACGATGCAGACGAAGCAGCCAACGTCACGGCCCGCGCCGCAGCCCACCGATGCGGTCAAGGAGACGGCCGAGTCTGTCGTCGTCGCGTTCATCCTCGCGTTTGTGTTCCGGCTGTTTGTGATCGAGGCGTTCATCATCCCCACCGGGTCGATGGCTCCCACGCTGCTCGGGCGTCACCTCTCGGTCACGTGCCCGCAGTGCGGATACGCACACGACCTCGACGGCGGCGAGCAACGGCCCGCGCCCGGCGAGGTGTTCACGGCTTTATGTCCGATGTGCCGGTTCCCGATCGAGGGTCCCGCGCCACAGTTTGATCGCTCGGGCGATCGCATCCTGGTGCAGAAGTACCTGTACGCGTGGGCGGAGCCGAGGCGGTTTGACGTGGTGGTGTTCAAGAACCCGCAAGACCCCTTTGGCGAGAGCGGGACGTACATCAAACGGCTTGCGGGCCTGCCCGATGAGTCGCTGATGATTCTGGATGGCAACGTGTACACGAGGCCGTTCGCGGAGACGCAGTGGCGGATCGCGCGGAAGGTCGATCCTTCGGTGAACCCTCGTTGGGAGCGAATCCAGCGTTCGGTGTGGCAGCCGGTGTATCACAGCGAATACGTGCCGCTGGACGGCGGCGAGAGCGATGCGCGGGGCGAGCGGTACCGCTGGCACACGCCGTGGCGTCCAGACCGCGACGCGTTGAAGGTGGACGGTTTGCGGGCGTATCGGTTTGAGCCGACGCCGGAGATGACGGAGGCCTCGCTGCGGTTTGAGTTCAAGGGGCCGGGCACGAGCATCCGTGATTATGCGAGTGAGTCGATGCGGTATCCCTACAACCAGGTGAACCAGTGGAGCGGTCACCGCGAGGAGCCAATGGAGGACGTGCGACTGTCGGCGCTGGTGACGCCTCAAGGCCCCAGCGCGGTGGTGACGATGCAGTCGTCGCTACGGTTTCAAGAGGGGCCCGTGCCGGTGCGCGTGAACTTCCGCGCGAGCGGGTCGCAGAGTGTTTCGATTGAGCGGATGGACGGTGATGCCTGGGAGGTACTCGGCACGGCTGAACTCAGCGGCATGCTCAGGGCGGGGCGCGGGACGATGTTGGAAGCGTGGGTGGTGGATCAGACACTGATCGCGTGGGTGGACGGGCGGGAGGTGTTGCGTTACGCGTTTGAGGTGCCGTTCAAAACGCTGCTGTCGCGTGCGGGCCCGGTGTCTCCTTACGCGAATGAGGTGTGGATCGGCGTGTCGGGGCCGGCGATGACGCTGGAGCGTGTGGGGCTTGACCGCGATCTGTATTACGGGTCGGAGCGAGATTACGCGTCGGGCGGTGTGCGGGGCGGGGTGGCCCGGAGCATCCGTGGCGGGACCATGCTGGCGGGGTTTGAGCCGGTGGTGCTGGGCGAGGACGAGTTCTTCTTCTTGGGCGACAACAGCCCGCACAGCCAGGACGGCCGGCAGTGGACGGATGTTGATCCGTGGGTGCGTCACCGCTATTTCGCCGAGCAGGACAGCCCCGAGGGCAAGGTGCCGCGCGAGTTGCTGCTGGGCCGGGCGTTTTTGGTGTACTACCCCTCGCCGTTGCCGTTGAACCACGAGACGTGGGCGGTCGTGCCCAACCTCGGCGATATCCGGCGGATCGATTGAATCCTGTCAATCGTGCTGTGTCGCGGGTCGTTTGATTCCTTATGATGCCGAAATGTCCAACGCTACGCCTGCACAACCGAACCTGTCTGCGAACGCCTCCACCGCCCCGGGTAGCGAACTTGTCATGCGTCACGTGATCGCGGCGCTGGTGACCAACGAGCCGGGCGTCTTGGCGCAGGTGTCGGGGATGTTCGCGGCGCGGGGGTTCAACATCGATTCGCTGGTCGTTGGCCGGACGGAGAACGCCGAGCTGTCGCGGATGACGATCGTGGTCATCGGCGATTCGAAGGTGCTGGATCAGGTGCGCAAGCAGCTCGCCCGGCTGGTGCCGGTGGTCAAGGTGGTGGACTACCAGGACGTCCCGTTTGTCGAGCGTGACCTGATGCTCGTGTCGGTCTCGACGCGCACGGCCGCAGGTGATGCCGACAAGCGCGAGGAGATCATCACGCTGGCGAACCTATTCCGGGCCAAGGTCGTGGACGTCGCGCCAGACCGGCTCATGATCGAGATGGCCGGCAGCGAAGAGAAGATCGAGTCGTTCGTCGAGCTTCTCAACCCCTACGGGATCCTTGAGCTCGCACGCACCGGGGTCATCGCCATGCCACGCGGCATGACCGCCCCCCAGCGTAAGCGCGCAGCTGCCGGCGGCGGAAGCGCGGTAGACGACGCCGACCTCCCGCCGGGGTGACCCTGTGTCGCCGTTTGGACGCATCTCACAAATGCACTCACCGTGCGTGCATCGTGCCGTTGCGCTGAGACGTCTTCATGTGCTCGTGCAGACATGCCTTTTTGCCAGAGCGGATGCCGCTCGTCAGGACTTGCGCGGTTGGCGGTCCTAAATCCATTCTCTGCTGCCCTTGGCTGGTCGCACTTGACCTAGACCAGAGACGGGGTGAGGACCACGGAAGTCACGTACTCGCCACACGGTTGTGCGAACATGCGGGGTGTGTGGCGTTGCCGTCTGGGTGGGGCTGCTATGCTGGTGAATTCGTGATGTGACGTACGATTGAACCGATGTGCTAACTTGATTGGAGTTGCCATGGCTGGGACGTTTCGCTGCACGCTTGTGACCCCTACGGACCAGTTGTTGGATGAGGCGGTGGGGGCCGTGTCGCTGCCGGCTCATGATGGGCAGATGGGCGTGCTCAAGCTGCATGCGCCGATGCTCGTGCAGCTGGGGTCGGGTCTGATGTCGGCCACGCTGCCCAGTGGTGAGAAGCGGGAGTGGCTGGTGGCGGGCGGGTTTGCGCAGGTGAAGGACGATGTGCTGGTGGTGCTGGCGGACGAGGCAATCAGCCCAGCGAGCGTGAGCAGGGCGGATGCGGCGGCGGCGCTCAGCAAGGCGCTGGCGTTGCCGACGTCGGGCGAGGGCTCGGCGGCGGCGAAGGTGCGGCAGGTCGACAAGGCCCGCAGCATGACGCGATTCGCCAAGGCGTGAGCATTGGCTGCTTTGGCGGTTGCTGAGGGGTTACTTGGTGCGCCGCAGCGTGGGGTGTGGGGTTGTGACATCAGGCACTTGGAAAGGGCTGTTTGGTCATGCGACGATGGTTTCGCCGACACCTGCCCAGCATGTTCCACCGTCGGCTGCTCTTGCTGGCGGGGGTGATGCTCGTGTGCATGTTGGTGCTGGGGCTGAAGACGGCCCGGCTGACGCTGGGGGCGGAGCACGCGCAGCGGCGGGCGCAGGCCGAGCGAGCGTTGCTGTCGCAGACGTCGGCGGGGACGATCCGTGGGACGATCCGCGACCGCAACGGGATGGTCCTGGCGCACGATGAGCCGGGGTGGGACATCGCGGTGGGGTACGGGGTGCTGAGCGGCGAATGGGCACAGACGCAGGCGGAGCGGGCGGCGATCCGGGCGCTTGGCGGGGGGGAGTACCGCAAGGGCAGGGGGTTGTGGCGGGAGCTGTCGCCTTGGGAGCGAGACCAGGCGACGCTGCGGCTGTTGCCAACGTATCAGCAGCAGGTCGATCAGATGTTGGACACGCTCGCGGGCATCACGGGCACGGCGGTGGACGAGCTGGACCGCACACGCAGCGAGCTATTGCAGAAGATCAAGCTGCAGCGGGCGATCGTGACGCAGCGGGAGTACGAGAAGCTGCTCGAGCGGTACGGCGAGGACGCGGAGTATGCGGATGCGGACACGCGGCTGGCAGAGGAATATCAGAAGCACCCGGTGATCCGTGATGTGCCTGTGTCGGCCCGCTTGGCGGTCGAGTCGTTCATCGCGGCGGCGCATCAGGCGGCGCGGGAGAAGCAGGACGACAGCGTGGATTTGGTGTGGCGAGAGGTGGAGCCGGTGGTGAGTCGCAACCGTCGGTACCCGTTTGAGACGGTGACGCTGGTGGTAGACCGCGCGAGCTTCCCGTTGCCCTTGGCCAGTGAGGAGCCGGTGGAGGTGTCGGTGCCCGGCGTGGCGATGCACATCTTGGGCCGACTGAGGCCGATCCACTCGGGCGATGCGCTGTGGGCGCAGCGGCCGTTTTCCGGGTACTCTTTTCTGGCAATGCCAATGGACTCATAAATTCCATGATGACCTCATTTGGGATGGAGCCATTGGGCTGGCTCAACGAATCAAAAGGTATCAACCAATTAATCGGCACCGCCCTC
>DAIOEG010000152.1:0-4473 GCA_036746415.1 Phycisphaera sp.
CATCGAGAGCGGCGCACGCATCACGAATAGCATGTTCGACGTACCCAGCGACCCCAAGGGGCTGTTCGACCTGCACGACAACACACCGAAAGACACACCATGAGTCACACCATGCACACACCCATCCGACGCTCGACACCGATGTTGATCACCCTTGTGATCATGCTGTTTTCAGCTTTGCCGATGCATGCCGACGAGCTGGACACGCTGCGGGCCGACAACGCTCGGCTGCAGGGCAAGGTGGCCGAGCTGGAAGCGGTCGTCGCGCAGCTGCGCTCGCAGCTTGAAAACCTCAAGCAGCGCGAGACGGTGGTGGAAGAGCGCGAGGCGGCGGTGGAGCGGATGGCGGGCGTGGTGAGCAGCGGCGAGTTGGCCGAGTCGTACGAAGCGACCATCGTGAGCGAGCGCAACGAGGTCAGCGGTGAAGAGACGCTGACCGCCGGCCCCGTGCAGGTGATGGAAGAAAACCTGCGCGGCGACTGGTTCGTGTCGGCCGTCGCAAGGCGGAGCAACACGGCCGACGTCCCGCCGGTGTCGCTGTTTATTCAGGGCTGGTACTCCGGCACCGGATTGACGCAGAAGGGCCACGGCTGGAGCGGTGATGTCGAGACGCTGACGTTCACCGTCGATGGCCGAGAGGTCACGCACAAAGTCGACCGCGTCGAACGCTCGAGCATCGGCACCGGTCAACGCGCCACCGGCAAGCGCACCGAAAACCGCAGCGAGAACGCGAAGATCACGCTTACACTCGACGAGCTGCGCGCACTGGCCTACGCCACGCAACTCGAAGTGAAGCTCGCACGCGGCACACTGACCCTCCAACGCGAACAGCGCGCGATGCTGCGCGGCTTGATCGAACGCATCGAACAGCGAAACTGAGAAACATGAAATAAACCGCAGAGACGCAGAGGCCGCAGAGGCCTGCATCAGAGAAAGAGTTTTAGCCACAGATGGACACAGATGAACACAGATGATTCAGAGCATCCATCTTCATACATGCATCCATTCCGTGGCTTCCTCTGGTTCCGTGGCCTGCTTCTGATCTGTGTTGATCTGTGTGCATCTGTGGCTAAATCGTTCTTCTCCACCCCGGGGATTCAACATGCATTCACAGCGCCGCGATGACCAAATCCGCGATCGCATCGGTGCCCAGGCCCGAGCGGTCGAGGGACTTGCCGGCAAAGGTGGGGGTGACGGCCTTGACCGCGCGATCGATCGCCTCGCCGCAGCGGACGGCGGGGGTGTTGTGCTTGATCCGGCCGACCTCGCGGAGCAGCAGGCCCAGCGAGTCGATGGTGGCGATGGGGTTGGCGAGGTTCTTGCCGGCGATGTCGGGGGCGCTGCCGTGGACCGGCTCGAACATGCTGGGCGATCGGCCGGTGGGGTCGAGGTTGCCCGAGCTGGCGATGCCCATGCCGCCGGCGATGGCAGCGCCCAGGTCGGTGATGATGTCGCCGAACATGTTGGGCACGACGATGACGTCGTACACCTGCGGCTTACTCACCATGTACATGCAGCACGCATCCACGTGGTGGTACTCGGTGGTCACCTCCGGGAACTCGGCCGCGACCTTCTTGAACCAGCGGAACCACGTGTCGCCGGCGAAGCTGAGAACGTTGGTCTTGTGCACGAGCGTGAGCTTTTTGCGAGTGCGCGTGCGGGCGATCTCGAAGGCGTACCGGCAGCAGCGCTCGACGCCGAACGCGGTGGCGAGCATGGTTTGCGTGCTGACTTCCTGCATCGTGTCCTTGCGGGCGATCCCGCCGTACCCGACGTAGAGGTCCTCGGTGTTCTCGCGGACGACGACGAAGTCGATGTCCCCCGGAAGGACGTTTTTCAGGGGCGTTTCAATGCCCGGGTACAGCGTGACGGGCCGGAGGTTGATGTACTGGTCCAGGTCGAATCGGAGCTTGAGCAGGATGCCCTTCTCGATGACCCCGCCTGCGAGTCGCGGGTCGTTGGGCTGTCCGCCGACCGCGCCCAGGAAGATGGCGTCGTAGGCGCGCAGCGTCGTGATGTCGGCATCGCTGAGGACGTGCCCGGTGTCGAGGTAGTGCTGGGCGGAGAAGGGGAACGCGGTGGTGTTGTAGGTGAAGCCGTGCTGTGGCGCGACGTGCTGGAGGACGCGCAGGGCTTGGCCAACGACCTCGGGCCCGATGCCGTCGCCGGCGATGATTGCAAGACGCATGGTCAAAGCTCCGGTGCCCCGCCGACGCACAGCGCCAGCCACGGGGGCCGAGAGTGTAACGCCCGGTCAACCCCCGCAAGCGTGTTGTGCCGTTCAGGCCATCGGTCGTCGGCGGACGAACCGGCCGACGCCCAGGCCACACAGCAGGACCAGCCCGCCGACGGCGGCGCTGGGGAGCGGGACAGCGGTGGCCTTGGCCTTGGCGCGGTCGTAGGCGATGCGTTCTTCGCGGAGCGTTTTCCAGATGCGGGAGTACTGGCCGTCAGGCCGGCTGTCGAGGGTGATGGGCACGCCGTTGAGCTTGGGCGGCGCGAGGTCGCTCAAGCTGCCTTGGGTCTGTGCGGGGGTGAAGAACGCGGGGTTGCCCACGCCGGCAGGGGGTTTGGCTCCGCCGGCGGTTCCGCCCATGCCCGCGCTTGCCTGTGTCGCTGCCCCAGCCGACACGAGCACGCACGCAACGGCCAGCAACGCCACGCGGGCCGACCCGCTGCACTTGCACAGCTCAACACAGCCCATCGAAAGACTCTGACGCATGGTGAACTCCTTTTGCTTCGCCCTGTGCAGACGCAAGTACTCCAGCCCTCGCCGGATGAAATATCCGGTGGAAACACTTGGGTACAACTGGGCGAACTTTCTCTCTTAGCGAACCACAGGCCCGCTTACCTCACTCACGAATATATCAGCATTGTGAGCCGACGCAAGAGAAACAGGGGAAAACACTTTGAGTTTTTCGTAAGCCGTTCAGCAAATCATCCGCAACGCTTCACACTAGGAAATGCTGGAAAGAGAGTGAAAAACGACACAGGGTTTCAGGGTATCGCAGGCGGTTGGAACATCGGATCACGCGGGGTGCGAGGCCTCAAAGACGATCTCGTCGACCTGTTCAGCGGTCTTCATAGCGCATCGGCCCGAGCCGGCGCACCACTCGCACTCGGCCGTCTTGCCGTCGACGCGGTCGAGGCAGTAGTCCAGCCGGGCGGCGATGACGTCCTTCATCATGTGGTGCAGCCCGATGGGCGCGGTGACGACGTATTGCACGTGCGGGTGCTTCAGGCCGGCCTCACGGGCGAGGTTGGGGATGTCCTGGTGCCAGTGCTTGCCCGGCGAGAGGAAGTACGGGCACACCACCACCCGCGTCGCCCCGCGCTGAACGCACTTGTCAAACGCCGTCGCGATCGAGGGCTCGGCCAGCTCCATGTGGGCGGCTTCCACGATCTGAAAATGATCAGCCCGCTGCTGTGCGAACTGCTCGACAAACCGCTCGAGCATGTGGTTGCTGGCGGTCCGACGCGAGCCGTGGTCCACGATGATGATGCCCGTGACCGGGGCCTGGGCCGATGCGTGGGGGGTTGTGTCTGTCATGGTGGGAGCATAGGCCCCCACGCCCATGCTGAGCGAGTCCGCGAGCGAAGCGTCTGGTTCCCCTCACCCGCCCGCCCGCCGCAACCGATCGTTCATCGCCCGCCCCAGCCCGACCTCTGGCAGCGCAACCGCCAGCAATCCCGCCGCGTCCAGCTCGCGCATCGCCGAGAACAGCCCCGCCGCCGCTTCCCGCAGGTCGCCGCGCTCCGACAGCACCCGTACCGCCGAGAACCGCGCCCGCACCGCCTCGCCCGGCTCGCTCAGCACGAGCAACCCCCATCGCCCCGGTCGGTCCCACGCACTCGCCGTTGCTGCGTCGCCCATCACCACCGGCACCCCCGGCGCGTAATGCCGATCCAACATCCCAGGCGACGCCAACGACTCCCCCGCCCGCGCCAGCTCGACCCCCGACCCGCCCAGCTCACGCACCGACTGCTCAAGGACCTCCAGCTCGATCCCGCCCAGCCGAAGCACCACCACGCCCCGCCCGTCCAACGTGGGCCGAACGACCGTGCTCTCCACACCCACGCCGCACGGACCACCATCCAACACCAAATCACACCCCACTGTCACATGCTCCGCTCGAGTCGGCGAAACCCCCCCAAACCGATTCGCCGAAGGCGCAGCAATACAAGGCACTCCCGGAACCCCTTTCCGGGGGGGCTGGCGGGCTTCAGCACGCCTGAGTGCCTCGATCAACCCCAGCGCCACCCCGTGCCCCGGCACCCGCAGCCCCACTGAAGAAAGCCCCGCCGTCACCACCCCAGGCACCCCCGCATGCTTAGGCAACACCACCGTCAAAGCCCCAGGCCAAAACCGCTCACACAACCCCATGATCAACCCCGGGACCGCACCCGCATCCGCCGTCAACGCCCATGCATCCGCCGCGCAACCCACATGCACGATGAGGGGGTCGAACCTCG
>DAIOEG010000152.1:4483-6565 GCA_036746415.1 Phycisphaera sp.
GGCCCTTGCTCTCAAACACCCCCGCCACCGCGACCGGGTTGAGCGCATCCGCCCCCAGCCCGTACACCGTCTCGGTCGCAAACGCCACCAGCCCGCCCCGCGCCAACACCTCGCCCCCCGCATCAATCGCCGCCGCATCCGCCTGCAACACACGCATCGCACCACGATACCACCACACCCCAGAAGCCCACGTTCACGGACCGTGGGCATCCGCGCCCCCATCCATTACCCTCTTGTCACCATGCCGCTCACCCTCACCTACCTCGGCCACGCCGGCTTCCTCTTCGACGACCACCAGCCGCAAGGCAGGGTGCTCATCGACCCGTTCCTCACCGGCAACCCCGCCGCCAAGCACACGCCCGACCAGCTCGCTGCCGACACCGTCTGCTTCACCCACGGACACGCCGGCCACTACAACGCCGACGGCCTCGCCATCGCCCAGCGCTGCCACGCCACCCTCGTCGCCAACCACGAGATCTGTGCCGACCTCCAACGCACCGACGCCACCCTCACCACCCTCGCGGGCAACCCCGGCGGACGCGTGCCCACGCCCTTTGGCTCCGTGTCGTTCACGCCAGCGACGCACAGCTCCAGCGGCACCGATGGCCGGTACCTGGGCGTCGCCTGCGGCATGGTGCTCCGCTTCGATCGCGTTGCGCTCACGATCTATCACGCAGGCGACACCGCGCTCTTCGGCGACATGCAACTCATCGGCGAACTCGCCCAGCCCGATGTCGCGCTGCTACCCGCGGGCGACCGCGCCACCATGGGACCACGCCTCGCCGCCAAGGCAGCCGAGCTACTCCGCCCCAAGCTCGCGATCCCGATGCACTTCAACACGTACCCGCACCACCGCATCGACCCCGCCCACTTCAAGCCCGCAGGCATCCCCACCCGCATCCTCGCCCCCGGCGAGTCGATGACGCTGTAACCCCTCTCCCGCCAACATCATCAACCCCCAATAGCCGGAGGCCGACGGCCTCCGGTGAAGCAACCGTCCATCCTCCACCCGCAACCCGCCCACACCCCACGCTTCAGCGTCCGGCTGTTGCAGCCAAAGCGTTGATACAAAAAACCCCGGCAGCGGTCGAGCCGCGGCCGGGGTCGGAGGATGAAGAGGAGAAACGTTCTCGCGGTTTAATACGCAGGTGGTTCGCAGATGGTTCGTGCCGCGATTAATTTTTTTTGAACCGGGGTTTCACCGGCGAAGGAAGTCTTCTTCGAGCGAGCGTTTGATCTTTTCGAGCGCCTTGTTTTGGATCTGTCGGACGCGTTCCTTGGTGACGCCGATGATCCGGCCGACCTGATCGAGGGTGAGCGGGCGTGGGTCGCCGTCCTTGTCGGTCGCGGCGCTGTCGCCCACGGCAAAGCGTCGTTCGATCACGTCGCGTTCGATCTGCGACAGCTCGGCCTTGTTCAGCCGGATGATCCGACGCAGCTCGTCCACGCACCCTTGCTCGTGGTCCGCGTTCTTTTCTTCCTGCCAGTTGCTCTTCTCGAACATCGGGTCAAAGTCGGTGGGGAACACCGAGCGGTACCGCGTCTGCTTCTCGCCTTGGCGTGCGAAGGCCTTGATGATCGCACGGCAGGCGTAGGTCGAGAACTTGAAGCCACGCGTCACGTCGAACTTGTCGATGCTGCGCAGCAGGGCCATGTTGCCCTCGCTGATCATGTCGGCAAAGTCCGTGTCGCTCATGCGGTAACGCTTGGCCATCGCCAGCACGAGCGCGAGGTTCAAGCCGGCGATCTGGTCGCGGTAGCCCTCGACCTTGCGGTGCCAGTCGAGCAGTTCGCGCGCCTGCGCGACGCGGACGACTTGGCCACGGTCACGCTGCTTGGCCAGCTCGTCACGCAGCTTGCTGGCGCGGTAGCGCGCGTAATTGAACTGCGTGAAGATGACTTGTTCCTGCGCGGCCGTGAGCGTCTTGTTGGTCGCCTTGCCGACCTTGGGCTCGGGCAGGTTCATGGCCGGGTGGTACCAGCTCGTGTCGGGCATCGCGATGTCGGCTGGCTCGTCGAAGATCCGGCGTTCGGCCACCGCGCGCTGCACCTTAAACTGGTCCTGAGCCATGAAGTCGTACG
>DAIOEG010000153.1:0-6540 GCA_036746415.1 Phycisphaera sp.
ATGTCGAATGTCAAAGGTCAAGACATCGCATTTTCCGACATTCGACCTTCGACCTTGAGACCCTCGACTTCTCCCACCGCAGACCACTCCTCAACACCCACTCCCTACTCCCCCCATTAAACTCTCCCCATGCTCAAGCTCGCCACCACGATCCATAACCCCGGTGAGCCCGCCATCGACTCGCGCTACCGCGACCCCGCTGTCCTCGTCGAGTTGGGGTTCAATGGCAAGGTCCTCTACGAAAGCACTGCGCTGTCGGGCATCGAAGGCCCCGAGTCGCTCGCCGACCCCGAGATGCGACGCTTCGTGCAGGGCACCATGAACGACATCGCCCGCCAAGTCGACGCGGCGTACCGCGCGGGCCTGGGCGTCTACCTTTCCTACGACATGCTTGTGCTGCCAAGCGACACCGTGTCACGCAACATCACCGCGTTGACCTGCGGCAACAGGCCCACCGTCCTGTGCCCCGCCAGCGAGCTTGCGCTCGAGCTATCCGTCCGCGCCCTGGGCGCGCTGCTGGACCGCTACCCCAGCGCCGCGGGCATCGTGCTGCGCTTCGGCGACACCGACGCCGGACGGTTGCCGTACCTCCTGGGCAACGACATCTACGCGCCGCACTGCCCGCGCTGCTCGCAGTTCGGCCGGGCAGAACGCATCGCCGAAGTCATCCGCCGCGCCCACGACCTGGTCGTCACGCAACGCAACAAACGCCTCATCGTCCGCGCCTGGAACCTCCGGCCGAGCGGCCTGCACGACACGCCCGAACTCGCGCAGCGCGTCGCACGCATGCTCCCCGGTGAAGAGACCGACGATCGACTTGTCCTCGCCTTCAAATTCACGCAGACCGACTTCTGGCGCTACCAGCCGTGGAACCCCTCATCGCTGCTCTTCGGCAAACGCCCGATCCTCTACGAGCTCCAATGCCAACGCGAGTTCGAAGGAAAAGGCGGCGTCCCCAACTGGCAACCCGCGCTGTGGCGCGACGGCTACCCCGAGTCCCAGACCCCCGGCGCGCCCACGGGCCTCGCTCAAGCCGCGCAACACGTCAACTTCCACGGCGTCCTCGCGTGGGTCCGCGGCGGCGGGTGGGGCGGCCCGTTCATCAGCCACGAGTCGTGGGTCGACGCCAACGTCAGCGCCGCGCCCAAACTGGCCGACAACCCAGACGCGCAGCCGCTCGACCTCGCCCGCGCCTGGGCCCGTGATGCGCTCAAGCTGCACAGCGAAGACGCCGTTGACGCCGTCGTCTCCGTCCTCGAACGTTCGCCGGAGTTGGCGCGTCTGGGCTTTTATGTCGAGGCGTTGACGAAAAACAAGCCCAACGCCTGGCACCCCTCTGCGGACTGGATCAGCGACGACCTGCTCGATGCCGAGGCGTGCTGGCGGATGATCCAGCGTCTGCCGTTTGATGCGATCGAAGCCGTCGTCGAGGAGAAGCGCCGCGCCGCGCAGCTCGCTGCCGACATGCGTCACACGCTGCAATCGCTGCAAAGCCCCCGCGATCGGGCCACGCTGGAACCGCTCCTGAATTCGCTGCTCTACACCGAGTCGCTGATGGAAGCGATCCGCGACCTGTTTGCGGGTCTCGCCGCCTACCGCGTGTTTCAGAAGCACAAGCGCAAGCCCGATGCCGACGCCGCCCGCCGCGCGTTGTTTGAAGCCCAGTCCCACTGGAACCACCACACCCAGCGCCACACCACCAACCGCGGCGCCGCCACCGCATACCGCGAGTCGGGCCTGTGGGAACTCACGCAACGCATCCTTGCGGAAGTGACGGCGTAGAGACCGGATGAGCACCGCGCGTCATGGCGTCTTCAGCCCCGGACCTCTTTGCCATCCGCGATCTTGATCAGCTCGCGGGCTTGCTTACGAGTGGTGGCGGTGGCCGATTGGCCGGCGAGCATCTCGGCGAGTTCTTCGATGCGGGCGTTGCCGATGAGCGGCTCAACGACGGTCTGCGTTGTCGCGGACTTGCCCTTGCCCTGCACGCGTTTCACGATCCGCAGGTGGTGGTCGGCGAAGGCCGCGATCTGCGGCAGGTGCGTGATGCACAGGACCTGGCCTTGCCAGTTGGGTGTTGTGGTGGTCTGCGTGAGCGCTCGGAGTTTTTGGCCGATGGTTTGGCCGAGTCTCCCGCCGATGTTGGCGTCGATCTCGTCGAAGACCAGGACGCTGATGCGGTCGCGGTCGGACAAAGTGCTTTTAAGCGCAAGCATGACGCGCGAGAGCTCGCCACCCGAGGCGATGAGCCGCAGGGGCCGTGTCGCTTGCCCGGGGTTGGTCTGGACCATGATCTCCACCGCGTCCTGCCCCGACGGCGTGTCGTCAACAGCGGTGAACTGCACGTGCATCACGGCATCGGCCATGCCCAATTGATGCAGCTCCTGTTCAATGCGTGGCGTGAGTTCTTGCGCGGCTTGTTGACGTTGCTGCGTGAGTTGCTTGCCAAGGGTTTGCAGCTCACGCGCAGCGTTGTCGATTTGCCCATCAAGGGTGGTGAAGTCTTGATCCTCGGTCTTGAGCCGGGCGATCTCGACCGCGAGGTGAGCGCGGTAGTCGAGCAGTGCTTGCAGCGGATCGTGGGGCGACGCGGGCGCGGTGGCTGCGGTGTGCCGGGGCGTGATGGAGGTGTATTTGTTGAGCAGCCGATGCAGCGTGTTGAGTCGTTCCTCGACCTGCTTGGCTTCCTGCGGGTCGTGGTCGATGCGGTCGGCGTAGCGGGCAAGGTCGTAGGCGGCCTCTTGCAGCGTGAGCGTGGTGGTGCGGACCTGCTCGGCGGTGCCAGCGAGTTGTTCATCGTGCTCGGCCGAAGCGAGCAGCACATGCGCGAGTGCCTGAAGACGTTCGAGGATCGAGCCGTCCTGCTCGTAGAGGGCGGCGTAGCAGGCGGTCGTGTCGTGCTTGAGTTTGACGGCGTGTTCGAGGATGCGGTGACGCGCTTGCAGCTCGGCGAGCTCGCCGTGGGTCGGGTCGGCGTCGTCGATCTCGCCGGCCTGGAATTCGTAGAGGTCGAGTTGCTGTGCGCGGAGCGTTGCTCCAGCGGCGAGTTGCTGCTTGGTCTCGCGGAGGGTGCGCACCTGTGTGTAGAGCTGCGCGAAGCGTTGACGCAGCGGGTTGGACCGAGCGTAGTTGTCGAGCAGCGCGAGCTGGTGGCTGGGCTTCAAGAGCGACTGGTGGTCGTGCTGGCCGTGGATATCGACGAGGCGCTCGGCTGCGCGTTGGAGCATATGGGCGGTGAGCGGCTGGCCGTTGGCGGCGAGGGTGGACCGGCCGGAGGCGAAGAGCTTGCGCGTCAGCAGCAACTCGTCGCCGGGCTGAAGCGGCTGGTCGAGGGCCTGTGAGAGTTCCTCGCAGGTGTGCGGGTCATGCAGTTCAAAGAGCCCGGCGATCCGGCCCTCGGCGGAGCCGGGCCTGAGCATGTCCGTGGTCTTACGCAAACCCAGCAGTGCCTCGAACGCGCCGATGACAAGAGACTTGCCCGCGCCGGTCTGACCCGTAAAGACGTTCAGCCCCGGTGTGAGCGTGAGCGTGGCGTCTTCGATGACCGCGAGGTTGGAGATGTGGAGTTCACGCAGCATGATGCGGGGATTGTACGGAGAGTGTTGGGGGTTGGGTGGACTGGTCGATGGTTGAAGGTTGAGAAGAGCCAGACGCTTCGCTTCGCTCAGCGTCGGCGTGTGTTGAGGTGTGATGCGGATCCCTGATCCCTGATCCCTCAACCCTTCGTACACTTGTCGGATGCGAGATGGCGAATGTGATTTGTTGGACGGGTTGACGGGTCCGCAGCGGGCGGCGGCGGGGCACGTCGATGGGCCGTTGCTGGTGCTGGCGGGGCCGGGGTCAGGTAAGACGCGGGTGATTACGCGGCGGGTGGCGCACCTGGTGCGTGGGGTGGGCGTCGCGCCGTGGAACGTGCTGGCGATCACGTTTACAAACAAGGCGGCGGGCGAGATGCGCGAGCGCGTGGGTGCGTTGCTCACGGAGCGTCAGGCGCGGGCAGTGACGGTGTGTACGTTTCACGCGCTGTGTGCGCGGTTGATCCGGCAGTACGCCGAGCGTTTGGGGCTCCCGCCGGGCTACTCGATCTACGACACATCGGATCAGAAGAGCGCGGTGAAGTCGGCGCTGACCGAGCTGGAGATCAACACAAAGAACTTCCCGCCCGCGTCGATGCTGGGCACGATCAGCAACGCCAAGAATGAGTTGATCGATGCGGATGCGTATGCACGCACCGCCAGCGACTTCTACACGCGGACAGTGGCGCGGGTGTATCAGCAGTACGAGAAGGTGCTGCGCCGCAACAACGCGCTAGACTTTGATGACCTGCTCATGTGGACGGTGCAGCTTTTGAAAGTGCACGAGGACGTGCGCAGCGAGCTGCAGGAGCGGTTCCGCTACATCCTCGTGGACGAGTATCAGGACACCAACCACGCGCAGTTCATGATCGCCTCCATGCTCGGCTCGGCCCACGGCAACGTGATGGCCACCGGCGACCCGGACCAGTCGATCTACGGCTGGCGCGGCGCGAACATCCGCAACATCCTCGAGTTCGAGACACACTACCCCAACGCTGTGACGGTGCGGCTGGAACAGAATTACCGCTCGACCAAGCGCATCCTCGCCGCGGCCGACGCGCTGATTCAGAAGAACCGCGCCCGCAAGCACAAAGCCCTGTTTACCCTCAACGAGGTCGGCGATCCGGTGAAGCTGGTGACCTGCTACGACGAGCAGCACGAGGCGCGGTATCTGGTGGAGCAGCTGCGTGAGCACCACGAGCAGGCCGGCCTCGCGTGGGGCGAGATGGCGGTGATGTACCGGATGAACTCGCTGTCACGCGTCATCGAAGATGCGCTGCGCAACGCGGGTGTGCCGTATCAGATCGCGCGGGGCACGGCGTTCTACGACCGCAAAGAGATCAAGGATGCGCTGGCGTACCTACGCGTCATCGCCAACCCCTCCGACGAGGTGACGCTGTTCCGGGTCATCAACACGCCGGCCCGGGGCGTGAGCACGGCCACCGTGAAGCTGATGCAGGCGCACGGGCTCTCCAAGAATGTTTCAGCCGACGTGCTGCTGCGCGACCCGACGCTGGTGGGTGGGCTCAACACGCGCGCGCAAGTCGCCGTCGGCAAGTTCGGCAAGCTCGTCTCGAGCTGGCGCAATGAGGCGGGCCTCGATGCGGCTTCGCCGATGCGCGAGCAAGCGACAACGAACGATGGAATGCTGCTCTCAGGGATGACTCCAACGGACGCTGACAATGACGTCACGAACCTTCCGGGGGGGGCGGGTGGGTCGCTGCGTGAGTTGGTGGAACGGGTGTTACGGGAGTCGGGGCTGGAAGATTTTTACCGTGGCGAGTCGGGCGATCCGGACCAGGACCGGCTGGCGAACCTCGGTGAGCTGGTGAGTTCCGCGCAGCAGTTTGAGGACCAGTACGCGTTTGAGTTAGAGATGGATGGTGTGGAGCGTCAGCCGACGCTGGCGGAGAAGCTGCTTGCGTTTTTAGAGCGGGTTGCGCTGGTGAGTGATGTGGATGGGTTGGAGGGTGGTGATGGCGCGGTGACGCTGATGACGCTGCACGCGGCGAAGGGGCTCGAGTTCCCGTTGGTGGCGTTGATCGGGTTTGAGGACGGGCTGTTGCCGCATGAGCGGGCGAACGTGAACGCGGAAGAGTTGGAGGAGGAACGCCGGTTGGCGTTTGTGGGGATCACGCGAGCGGAGAGACATCTGTATCTGACGCACGCGCTGCGCAGGACGGTGTACGGGCAGACGCTGCCGACGATCCAGAGCCGGTTCGTGCGCGAGCTGCCGATGGATGCGTTGGAGGTGATCGATGAGTCGGAGTCGGCGTTTGAGGATGATGGCCGGGCGGAGGTGATGCGTTCGCGGGCGGACCGGACGGCGATGATGTACCCGCCGGGCTCTCGGGTGCGTCACCCGCAGTTTGGGCTGGGGCAGGTGGTGACGATCGGGCGGACCTCGAGCGGGACGCGGGCGCGGGTGATGTTCGAGCGCTTGGGCGAGAAGACGCTGGTGCTCGAGTATGCTCGGCTGGAGCGGGTGTGAGCGGTTAAAGGCGAGAGGTTGGAACCGCAGATGAACGCGGATGGACGCAGATGAGAGATCAAGCAAGTTGACTCATGCAGTGGACCATGCATTTATTTTGATCTCATCGTTTGCTTCATCATTCATCTGCGTTCGTCCGCGTTTCCAAATTGACTGACCGGTTTTCTTGGGAGATTGTGTGCATGACGATGCGGACGCGGATCAAGGTGTGTGGGGTGCGGGACGTGGAGACGGCCATGGCGGCTGCGCGGGCGGGTGCAGACGCGGTGGGGCTGGTGATGGTGGAGGGCTCGCCAAGGCGTGTAACGTTGGAGGAGGCGGGTCGGATCGTGTCGGCGTTGCCGGCGTTTGTGGAGCCGGTGGGCTTGTTTGTGAACGAGCCGGTGGAGAAGGTGCTGGAGGCGTCGGATGTGCTGGGGCTGCGGACGGTGCAGCTGCACGGAGAGGAAGATTGGACATACGTGCAACGGCTGG
>DAIOEG010000154.1:0-6532 GCA_036746415.1 Phycisphaera sp.
CGAGACTTCCAGTCCGTCATCGGCAGCGAAACCAAAGCCGCGTGCCTCGAACAGATCGGCCGGCTTCCAGACTCCGTCGTCGCCGTCGTGGGCGGGGGCTCCAACGCCGCGGGCATGTTCTACCCCTTCGCCTCCGACCCAGCGTGCGACCACGTCAAGCTCATCGGCGTCGAGCCCGGCGGAACAGGCACCTCGCCCGGCCAGCACGCCGCCGCACTCAACTACGGCAAGCCCGGCGTCCTCCACGGCTCATTGTCCTATGTCTTGCAAGACGACGACGGCCAAACCTCGCCCGTCCATTCCATCAGCGCAGGCCTCGATTACCCCGGCATCGGCCCCGAACACTCCTATTGGAAAGACGCCGGCCGGGTCCGCTACACCAGCGTCACCGACAAACAGGCCCTCGACGCCTTCCAACTGCTCTCCCGGCTCGAAGGCATCCTGCCCGCCCTCGAACCCTCCCACGCCATGGCCGCCGTCCTCCAACTCGCGCCCACGTTGCACAAGGACCACGTCTTGGTGATGAACCTCTGCGGCCGAGGCGACAAAGACCTCGAAGAAGCGGTCCGGTTGATGGGTGGTGAGCTTGGAGCCGCGACTTGACAAGTCGCGGGGTGTGCGACGTGACATTTCGACAGGCGGTGGTTGATCGCGCGCCTCCCATCCCGCGATTCTTCGAGTCGCGGCTGAAGCCATGGCGCAACGTTACGGTTGATGTATCAATCATGCGTCAACCCCGGGGGTGGCCACCCCCGGGGTTAAGAGGGATTTATGATGCGGCGTGGCATTGGGTTTCTTGTCGATGTTTGAGTTCGGGGGGTTGAAAGTCTTGGGAATCGCCCTTTGCCGGGGTAAGCTAGGCGTCTGTCGGGGCAGGGCGACCCGTGTCATGTCTGTTTGGCCTGCTTGGATGGGTCGGCTTGCGAAGAAGGGTCTGGTGCTCGGGTCCTCTTGGGATTCGGGCTTTTCGCAAGGGGTTTTAGCCATGATGATGACGATCGATTGTCCGCACTGCGGGGCGATGCTGGTGGTCCCTGAGAACGCGGCGGGCCGAAAGGCGCGTTGCACCACCTGTCAGGGCAAGTTCACGATCCCTACGCGTGAGCAGCTCATCGAAGACACCGTGCAGCACATGGTGCTCGACGAGCTGGACCAGCGACGCCACGAGAACGACTACGAAGATGAGCTGACCTCCAGCCGGGCGTACCGAGACCCGCCGCCCAGTGTCATCGAAGACAACCCAAGCGGGCACAGCACGATTGCGGGTGTCCTCGCCAGCGCGCACGGCTCGGGCGACTCGCAGCTGGGCCTGCTCAGCGGCGACGCCGTGGGCATCGGCGACGACTCGCACGGCTCGTCGATCAGCAACCTGCTGCTCCACGACACGGGCGTCGGCATGATGGACGCCGTCGTCAACGCGGCGCTGGGCGAAGAATCGCCCATCCATACCGACGCCGCCCTGCGCTCCGAGCGTCCCGAGCGGAGGTATCCGCAAGAACTCTGCCCGTCCAAGCCCAGGCCGTACCTGGTTGTGCGAGACATCACCGTCAACGGCGTGCTGCTTGCGTTCGAGACGCGGTGGCTGAACAACGACGCCTTCCGCGCCTCGATGCCCATGCGCTGTGTCTTCACCGGCGCCAAAGGCGACGCAGCCCTCGCCGCTCGGCCCATGGTCATCTCCAACCGACTGCTCAACGAGGCAGACCAGCCGCGCTCCATCGAGATCCGATACGAACAGACCAACCTCGCAGGCCACTCGCCGCAACTGCTGCTCGCCTCGATCGGTCGGCTGACGGGCGTCATGCCGTCGTACGACCTGCCGGTGTTGTACTACGCCGGCCGTGACAAGCCCGAAGCGATCAGCTGCAAGGTCAAGGTCACGCTCGACGGCTGCGAGGCCTGCGAGGTGCTCATCCCCGCCGGCCAGGTCGCGCTCGAATGGCTCGAGCGCGTGAACGGCCGGTGTGGCCCCGAGTTCGCCCACCTGCACGACGACGTCTCACGCCTCAGCAACGACGCGTGGTCCGCGCTGCCCGACAAGACCCGCCAACGCCTCGAGACCTGGTGCCGGTTCCAGCGCGGCGAACGCTTCGTGCTCTACCTCAACGACGCCGACTTCACCAGCAAGGACGCGGGCCTCGCAGGCGTGGTCATCACCGACCAGCGATTGATCTATCACAAGTACCGCCACATGCAGAGCATCGCGCTCAACCAAGACGCCGTCCTGCACATCCGCCCCGAAGACCGGGTCGTCCGTCTCGTGCTCCAGTCCGGCGGTCGGCTCGCCAAGTCCGGCAAGGTCCCACGGGCCGACATGGGCAGACTCGTCGAAGCACTCAGCAAAGCGCCACGCCTGCGCCTCATCATGGGCCAGGGCTGAAACAACACAAGCGGCTGACGGGCCGCTTGCGTTGCGCTTGGTTGCTTGCGTCGTGTCACTCAGCGTCGGCGTCGCAGCATCACCGCGCCCAGCGTGAGCAGCGCGGCGCTCGCGGGCTCGGGGACGACGGTGCTCATGACGGTGTAGACATCGGTGTTGTCGATGTAAGCGCCGCGGCGGGGGTCGTTGCCATCGGTGAGTGTGCCGAACAGCTCGCTGCCGGGGCCGCGGGTCCAGAGCGGGACGAGTTCGTTGGTGTGGTTGGTGGACCACCACAGCGCGCCGGGGAGGTTGCCGGCCGAGGTGGGCGTGGGGTCTTGCATGAAGACGGTGTCGGAGTCGGGCCCGAGCAACAGGCCGTTGGCGTGGTCGGTGGTGACGATCAGCAGCGTCTCGTCCCAGCTCGACTCGGTCTCGATCCATTCGATCATGCGGTCCACCGCACGGTTGAACGCGAGCTGTTCTTCCACCAGCGAGGCGAGGTTGTGGGCGTGTGCAGCCGAGTCGACGCTCGCGCCTTCGACCATGAGGAAGAAGCCGTCGGTGTCCTGCTTGAGCGTGTTGATCGCGGCCATGCTCAGCTCGTCAAGGTCGGGGCTGACGAAGGGCACGGCTCCGTTGGGGTTGGCGGGGTCATAGACGCGGGGGTCGTAGGCGTTGGTCCGGCCTGCGGTGTTGCGGCTGTTGAGTGACCCGCCGACGGGCACCATGCCGAAGAGCCGATCGGGCGCGGCCTGTGTGCCGGCGCCCAGGTCGCGGAGCTGTGCGTTGTCATCGACGAAGGTCCATCCGTCCAGGCCCGATCGCAGGGCGTCGAGGTTGGCGGGGCTGAGGGTGTCGCTGCTTCCGCCGAACTCGGGGTGGCCGGGGGTGATGATGACATCGAGCAGGCCGTTGCGGATCATGCTGTCGCTGATCGCGGCCTCGTTGTCTCGGTACTCGTTCTGCGTGCCGAAGGCGGCGGGTGTCGCGTCAGTAAAGGGCTTGGTCGTGACGACGCCGGCTTTCTTGCCCAGCTGCTTGACCTGCTGGGTGATGAACGGGACGGGCTCGAGGGTCGAGCCGGTGTCGATGAAGTTGATGGCGCTGTTGTAGGACTTCTGACCCGAGGCCAGCGCGGTGCCTGCGGCGGCGGAGTCGGTCGTGCTGTTCCAGATGAGGTAGTCGTAGGCGGCGAAGCCCTGATCGACGTGAGCGCGGACGGTGCCCGCTGCTTCGAGTTGATTGGCGAGGAACTGCACGGTGGGAGAGTTGGTGGCCACGGGGGTCAGGTCGAGCCGTGGGCCGCGGTCACCCAGGAGCAAGCCGGAGTCATTGGCGAAGAGCCGCACATCGCTAGGCGTCGCATCATTCGCGCGGGTCGGGTCGTAACTGCCTGCATCGGGGATGGGCAGCTCGTTCCACAACTGCGGCAGCACGCGGGGGAGCGAGCCCGCGGGTAGGCCCAGGCGCACATCGGTCTGCCCGGGGGGCAGTGGCAGCGTGTTTGCGGGGAATGTGGTCATCCAGTGGCTCGCAAACGCGGGGTTGTTCTGCCACTGCTGCGTCGAGGTCGCGTTGCCGAACTGCCACTGGTTCGCGGCCTTCCACGTGGTGTCGCCCGCTCCGTCGGAGATCATCAGGATGATGTTCTTCGCGGCCGGTTGTGCATGAGTTGTTGAGACCATCACCAGAACGCTTAACGCAATGGTCGTGCTTGGCGAATGCATGGATGCTCCTATTCGTAGGTGGTCGGTTCATGTGACACGACAGGCGTCGTGTGTGACATCAAGCAGTCATTGAACGCAGTCAACGTCACTTGAGCATGTGAATCGCGCGTGTTTCGCATTTAGATCCGATGAAAACAACGGACTGCTGAGCGAACACAACGTTGGACCCTGCCCCGGCAGTGGTGTACCCTGACGACATGCGTAAGCTGGCCGCGTCTCGTCTTGCTGTGCATCGCCGCCGTGGCTTTGCAAAAGTCGCCGTTGTTGGGATCAGTTCTGTGGTCGTGCTGGGGGTTGGTGGGTGGTGGCTTCTGCCAGCGCCGCCCGTAGCAAGCGCGGTTAGCGTTGCAGACTCGGCCGACTGGGCGGTCGTGCGGCGGCTGTCGTTTGACCTGACCATCATCGAGACCGGCTCGCTCGAAGCGTCCAAGAAGATCGAGGTCAAGAGCAGGGTCGACGGCAAGAACGCCATCCTTGAACTCATCGACGAGGGCGTCGTCGTCGAAGAAGGACAGCAGCTCATCAAGCTCGATGATGCGAAGATCCGCGCCGACCTCGAAGAAGCATCACTCAAGCTCGAAGACTCGCTGGCCAAGAAAGTCAAGGCCGAGCAGGACCTGACCATCAGCACCAGCGAGGCCATCGCCGCCGAGCGCGAGGCCACCGTCGAGCTGACACTCGCGCAGCTCGAGTGGTCCGAGTGGGAACAGGGCGAGGTGCCCACGCAACGCCGAACGCTCCAACTCGCGCTGGAGAAGGCACAGCGCGACGTGGCACAGACGACCCGCAACTACGATCTGGACAAAGAGCTGTACGGCCAGAACTTCATCTCGCTCGACGAGCTGGAAGAAAGCGAGATCGCCAAGATCGAAGCCGCCGACGACCTCGCCACCGCGAAGCTCGACATCGAGGTGTACGAGAAGTACACGTTCGAGAAGGAACGGCAGACCAAGCAGTCCGCCGTGGACCAGGCCGTCGCCGAGCTGGATCGCGTCAAGGCCGAGAACG
The DNA here is from genome assembly GCA_036746415.1 of Phycisphaera sp. Taxonomy (GTDB): domain Bacteria; phylum Planctomycetota; class Phycisphaerae; order Phycisphaerales; family Phycisphaeraceae; genus DAIOEG01. The sequence goes on from DAIOEG010000154.1 coordinate 5,098, forward strand.
CCAGCGAGCTTGAACAACTCCGCGCTGCCGTGCAGAGCGCGACGCGCTCGTGGTCGATCCAGCAGGACCGCGTCCGCGTGCTCACCGAGCAACTGGGCTTCACCATGATCGTCGCGCCCGCGCCGGGCCTGGTCGTCTACAGCACTTCCGGCGGGAACCGCTGGCGACGCGGCGACCCGATGGCCCCGGGCCGGGAAGTCATCGCCGGCGAGACCATCATCCAACTCCCCGACACCCGGCAACTCGTCGCGGTCCTCAAGGTCCCCGAAGCCCTCGTGCCCCAGGTCGTCGTCGGCCAGGACGTCAGCGTCACCGTCGATGCCCGGCCGGGCGTGCAGTACCCCGGCAAGGTCGCGTCCGTCTCCGTCCTCGCCGAAGACGGCGGCTGGCTCAACCCAAACCTCCGAGAGTTCACCGTCCGCGTCGCGCTCGAACTCGAAGCCGACCACGGCCTCAAGCCCACCATGTCCTGCACAGGGACCATCCGCACAGGACGCATCGACAACGCCAACGCCATCCCCATCCAGGCCGTCTTCGCCGAGGGCAAGCAACGCTACGTCCACACCCCCGGCCCCTTCGGCGGCCTCATCAAGCAACCCGTGACCATCGGCCGAGCGTCCGAAACCCTCGTCGAGATCACCGAAGGCCTCGACGAGAATGACCGCGTCCTCCTCCGAAGCGCACGCCCCGGCGAGGTTGAAACCAAGTCATGACTCGGCTCAACAAACAGCACGCCTTCACGCTCATCGAGCTGCTCGTGGTCGTCTCCATCATCGCCCTGCTCATCGGCGTCCTGCTCCCCGCGCTTGGTGCAGCGCGCGACCAGGCCCGCCTCACCGCCTGTGCCTCCAACCTCCGACAAAACGGCACCGCTCTCTTCGCGTACGCCCTCGACCACCGCGACGCCATCGCACACGACCCCGATGCACCGCCCAATCCTCTGCGCGGCTACTTCGACACGCTCACCCCCACCAACGCGCTCTACCTTCAAACACCCAACCGTCTCGTCGGCGCGGGCCTGCTGCTCAAGGGCTACCTCTCCGACCCCGCCGCGCTCTACTGCCCCGGCGACGACACGCTCGACCCCACCGAAGAACTCGCCGCCGTCCGCGACCGCTCGATCGACGCCTCCTCCAGCTACTACTACAGGCAACTGCCCAGCGCGACGATGCGCACCTTCGCGTCGCTCACCTCCCCCACCACGACCTCGACGATGCTCGACGCCAATGCGCTTATCACCATCGTCCCCGGCTTCGACCGCAGCAACCACGACGCCACACGCCTCAACATCGTCTTCGCCGACGGCCACGTCACCCAGCGCCGTAACGACGACCAGCGCTACGCCATCAACGACGACGACCTGGCCAACCCCGCGCCAGGCCTACGGCGGTTGTTCGAGACCGCCGACACCGAAGCGCCTTGAATACCACACCGC
>DAIOEG010000155.1:0-632 GCA_036746415.1 Phycisphaera sp.
GGTACGGGGACGCGTCGGCGTACGGCTGGCCGGCGGCGCTGCCGGAGCGTTACGCGTGCCAGTGGGTGATGCTGCGGGGCGCGGGGCTTGCGGAGCATTTCGAAGCGCTGCGGGCGCTGGGTGGCGAGGTGGTGACGGCAGACCCTGCGATCGGCGACGCGGTGGGGGCGCTGCGCATCTCGGCGGGTCGGCCGGGGCCGGGGCGCGTCGGCTCGGTGGTGTCGCAGGAGGCCTACGCGCTGTTCGCCCGGCTGATCCGAAGCTGTGCCGACGCGGGGCTGGCGTCGCTGTCGCCCGTGCAGCAGGCGGTCGAGCGCATCGTCCGCGAGCCCTGTGCCGACTGGTCGATGAAACGCCTCGCCCAGCAGCACAACGTCTCACGCGAGCACCTCTGCCGGGTCTTCGCCCAGCGGCTCGGCCAGCCGCCGCACGCCTGGCTGACACGCCAACGCATCGACAAGGCCGTCGCGCTGATCCAACAGACCGACCTGGCACTCGAACAGGTCGCCCAGCAGTCGGGCTTCAGTTCCGTCCACACCATGAGCAGGCAGGTGCGCAGCGCAACAACGCACACGCCCGCGCAGCTGCGACATCAGGCCAGCGGCACGCGCCGGCCCGGTGAGGTGAACACC
>DAIOEG010000155.1:642-5399 GCA_036746415.1 Phycisphaera sp.
ACCTTGCTCATCGCCAGCGACAGCAACGCTGACAACGCCTCACGGTAGGCGTGCATCTGCATCGCATGGTGCTCGACACGCTCCGCGATCGCGTGGTCGTCATCCGCGACCGCATCACTCTTGAAGTCGATCAGGTGTGCGCTTGTGGGCTTGCCCTTTGCATCCAGCCCGATGACGACGCGGTCGAACTGGCCCCGCACCAGCCGGCCCTTGTCGTCGCGCAGCGCGAACGAGCGCTCACGCCAGACCTGCTCACGCTTGAACATCGGCTGCAGCGCCGCACGCAGCGCAGGCCGAGCCCACGAAGCGCGGAGCCGCTCGGGCACCGATGCGGCGTCCACCGCGTCGGCGTACAGCACGGTCGCCAGCCAGTCGTGCAGCGCGCTGCCGAAGTCCGTCCCACCCGCGCCGCTCTCGCCCACGGGCATCACCATCGACGCGACGTCCAGCCCCTTGCTCCCGCCTGTCATCGACGACGGCGAGCGCACCGGCAACCACCGCGTCACCTCGGACGAGAGGTTCAACCGAAGCGGCACCGGCTGCGCTTGCGTTGGTGCAGGTGTGTGTGTGGTCTTGCGTGCAACGACGTAGTCGTGCGAGCCGTGCGACCACAGCAGGCCGGTGTCCGCGGGGTCGGGCTGGGTGCAGAGCGCTTGGCGAAGGATCGAAGCGTGGCTGCGCGTGGTGAGCACGGCCGGGTCGGGCGAGCCGTCCTTGCGCAGCTTGGCCGGCTGGACCCACAGGTACAGGCCCTGCCGTGCGCGCGTCATGCCGACGTAGAGCGTGGAGAGCGCATCGCGGACGGTGCGCTGCTGCTCCTGCTCATACGCTTCGCGGATCCGGCCCGCATCGGGGATCGCTTTGGCGAGGGCGTCGATGCGCGGCTTGCGCACGCTGCGGAACACGGCCGAGGGCACGTCGAATTCCTGCTCGCGGTACCGCAAGAGCTGCCGCTCCGTGATGCTGATCGTGCCGATGAGCCGAGAGCCGCGCAGCTCCAGCTCGGGCAGCACCGCCAGGTCGAACTCCAGGCCCTTGCTCTTGTGGATCGTCATGATGCGCAAATCAGACCGGCCGGGCAGTTCGATCGTCGCCAGCTCGACGTGGCGGATGAAGTCGTCGATGCGCAGCGTCGGCCGGGCGTCGTACTCTTCCGCCACCGCGATCAAGTCCTGCAGCCGATCCAGCGAGTCGGCGTTGCACAACGGTTGCAGGGCGACGCTCATGCGGGTGACGACGCCGGCGTAACCGACATCCAAAAGCAGCCGACGCATCTTGACCGCCGAAGCTTCGCGCTGCGCCGATCCAAGCGAGTGCAGGCCGATGAGCGGCGCGATGGGTGTGTGCAGCACGGCAAACGCCGACGCGGTGTCCCCCGGGTGCTCGGCCAGCTTCAGCGCGTTCATCACCGCGACCACCGCCGGATCCGCTCGCAGCGCGCTGTGCCCCTCGCCCGACACGGAAGCGCCTTTGCTGCGCAGCAGCCGAACGATTGTGGATGCCGATGCGTTCGACCGGCACAACACACCGATGCTCGCCCCCGCATGCCTATGTTGAAGCTCCATCAAACGAGCGGCGACCCACGCAAGGTGCGATGCGCTCACCTGCGGTTTGTCATCCTCCGCGCCGACTGCGCTTGCACCCGCATCCTCCTCATGGGTGTCGCTGTCGTACTCAGCAGACGTATCAGCATCATCTTCATCATCCGCATCCTGCGTCTCGCCGGGCCGGTCTGATGTGCGCAGCTCCGCGTAACCCGCAAGCGTCTTATTGTTCGCAATGTGCCCGGCATACCCGGCGCACCACTGCCTCGCCGACGCAATGACCGGGCCCCACTTGTCCGCGTCCTTCACCAAAGAAGCCATGCGTTCCAGCGTCGCTGGCAGCGTTGCAAACACGCGGTCCACCGTGTTCAGCACCGCCTGCGACGATCGGTAGCTCTCGTGCAACGTGCCCACGCAACCTTGCAGGGACAAGCCATCGATCACGTCATCGAAGACCTGCGGGCACGCCTCACGCCAGCCGTAGATCGACTGCTTCACGTCGCCGACGCAGAACAAGCTGCGCGGAGGACCGGCGTCGGCGTCGATGTCAACGCCCTCGCTCGCGCCGGCCACGACCTGCTCGGCGATCGGCCGAAGCACCTTCCACTGCGACGGGCTCGTGTCCTGAAACTCATCGAGCAGGAGGTGTCGCACGCGCTGGTCGAGCCGGAAGTAAAGCGACTCGACCGACGCCACGATCACCTCGCCGTCGCGGTCATCGCCCACGACGCTCACGCCCTGCATCGCGCGTCGCAGCAACCCCGGCAGGTCGGCGAAGCGCACGATCGATTGCTCGCGCAGCAGGCGCTGGTCTTCAAGGTAATAGCGCACGAGCAGGTCGCGGGTCGCGGTCGTGCTGTCGAGCACATCGTGCAGCATCACCGCCAGCGCGTGCTCGATGAGCGGCTGATACGCCTCGATCACCGCGTCGGGCAACGGCTCTTTCTTCACCGAGTAATGCCGTTCGCCCGCCGCCAGCTTGCCCGCGATCCCTGTCGCGATGAACTTGTCCCAGTCGCGCATCAGGAATCTGCGGAGGTCTTCACTCGCGGCTTTGCTCCAGGACTTCTGTCGGTCCACGATCGAGCGGATGCTGTCGATCTGTTCGCGCGCGAGCGACGCCTCCATCGCGATCGGCAGGACCGCTTCATCACGGCGTTCGATCGTGTCCCAAGCGGTCGGCGGGGTCAGTTCAAAGTCCCGGTACAGCTTGCCGACCTGCTTGACGAGCGTTTCGGTCACGCTGCGCGAGGCCTGGTCGTGCTGCGTGCGTCGCAAGAGGTCGAGCATCAGCGCATCGTCCTCGGCTGCAAGCACCGCCTCGATCGCGCGCCGGCGGAGCGACACCGCCGATGCGGACTCGTCGCTCGTGATCGTCATCGCCCCCGAGAACCCAAGCTCGACCCGCAGGCAGCCCACCATGCGGCGCAGGAACGACTCGATCGTCGAGACCTGCACGCGGTGCAGGTCGATGCACAACCGTTGCAGGAGCGCCCGGGCCGATGTGAGCGTGACGGCCTGCATCGCAAACGGCTGGCCCTTGAGCTCGCGCGCGAGCTTTGCTGCGCCGCGCTCGTCGAGCGCTGCGGCGCTCATGCGTTGCAGCACGCGCGCGAGCACCTCGCCGGCCGCCTTGCGTGTGAACGTCACGGCGAGGATGTCGCGTGCTTCAGCGCCGGCAAAGAGCAGCGCGATGAACCGGTTGCTGAGCGCAAAGGTCTTGCCCGAGCCCGCTGACGCGCGCAGCACCGCGTGCGGTCGTGCGTTCTCCATGTCTTGCATCCACGCCTGTGCGTCGTGCGTCTTGCTGCTCATGATGGGCCCCCCGTTTGTTCACGCTTGCGTCTGCCCGGCTCGCTCATCGTGCAAAGCACGTCCCAGTCGTGCACACCCGCATACACCACGCCGGCATACGGGTCGTGCGCCGCGTCCTCCTCGCTCATCGCCGTCGGCGGCCAGAACACGCCGGCCCGCAGCTTGGTGATCACGTCCCGTGCCACGTCGAGCGCCTCTTCGCACGGCGCTTTGGACCAGTCCATCGGTTGAAAGCCCGCGTCACCGGGCTTCTTGGGCAGGTTGAAGTAACCCGCCGTGAACGGCCCCGCCAGTCCCGCCGACTCCGCCAGCACCGTGTACAACGGCAACTGAAGATCGATCCAGCCCCGCGCTTTGGAGTAGTGCTTCGCGTTGGGCTTCTCACCCGCGTCCCCCGTCTTGTAATCGATCAATCGATACCCCCCCTCGCCGTGCTCATCCACCCGGTCGATCCGCCCCGTCAACACGAATGGCCCGCCGTCCACCGCAAACTCCGCCTCCAGGTCACGCTCCACCAGCCCCGGCAAGACCCGCCAACCCTCGCGCACCAGCGACGCCTGCTCCCGCGCGAACCACTCCAACCGCTGCTCCGCCAGCTTGATCTGAAGACGCACCGCCGGCGTCGGCGATCGCCCCGCCACCAGCCGTGCCCGCTCGTGCAAGACCTCGACGACGTACCGCTCGATGACCGCCGCATCGCCGCTGCCCGTCGGGCCCTGTTGCGCAAAGACCTGAAACACCCCGTGCAAGAGCGTCCCAAACGCCAACGGCGAGAGGTCCAGCCCCCGGTCGTCCACGCCCCGCAGGCCCCGCACGTGCTGGAGATAGAAGCGGTACGGGCAGCGCAGGTAATCCGCGAACGCCGTCACCCGCAGGCGGTCGCGCAGCGTCGCGAGACGCTCCGACTCCGCGGGCTCGGGGATGAGCAGCCGGCTTGGCCCCGCCGAATCCGCGCTTGCGGTGACCGTTGCAACCTCGTCGTCCTCGGCGTAGAACCGCGCTAGCCGCTGCGCCACCACCGCTGGCTCGTCCCGCAGCCACAGCCGACTGGGAAGTAGCGGGTCGCCCTGGCCGTCCCGCCGGCCGGCGATCATGACCGTCCCGGGCCGGGTGTTCAGGATCAGTGAGAGCAGGTACGCGTCCCGCGCCAGCCGAGACCGGTTGCACGCCAGGCCCAGCGCTTCGCGCAGCGAGTCCGGCAGCCACGCATCCGCGCTCACGCTCGACGGCAGCGACCCCTCGTTCACCCCGCACAGCACCACACACCCCGCGTCGTCCCACGGCACCTCCAGAAACCCCACCACCTCGACCGCTCCGCTCCCGCCGTGACTGGGCGTCATCGCCACCCCGCCCAGACACGACAGCACCCAACGCATCGCCTCCCCCAGCGACACCTCC
>DAIOEG010000155.1:5409-6524 GCA_036746415.1 Phycisphaera sp.
GCCGAGCAACGCAGGCAGCCCCGCCATCGCCCGCAGCACCTTGCCGATCGCCGAGAGCGCCTCGACCACCGGCCCGTCGTCCTCGCTCTGGACCACCCACGACCGGTGCCCGTACGCCCGCACCAACACCTCGCCGATCACCCCCGCCCACCCGCGCAGCAAGCGACGCTCCTTGAGCACCAAACCCCCGCCCAGCCAACCCACCACCGACTGATAGACCGCGCCCAGCGCCTCGCCCTCCCGCCCCAACCAGTCGCCCACCGGCACGCCCTGCGCGTGGTCCGACCAGTACCGGTCCAGCAGTTCGACCCAGCCCGACCGGCCCTCGCCCAGCCCCTCGGGCAACGGCACATCGGGGTGACGCAGCAAGCACGCTAACGCGTCAAAACGCCCCGGCTGGTCCGCAAACCCCACGGTGGCCTCCAGAAGTCGTGCCGGCCGACTCAGCAGCACCGCCCGACCCGTTGCCCCCCGCGCTGCGCCGCCCGCATGCTCGATCGCCCGAACCACCGCCCCCTCCAACGCATCGTCGGCCACGCCCACCGCCACCTCATTGCTGCTGGTCACCACCCCCGCCGACGCGGACGCCGCGATCGCCTCGACCACCGCCCGCCCCTGTTCCGCTGGCCCGCCCGACCCGCCCACCACCACGCAGCGATCTTCTTGCAGCGCAATCGCTCGGCTTCCCCAATGCTCGACTACCAGTGTCCCCAGCGCATCAAACCCGTCTGCCTCCGACTCGGGGGCCAGCACCCACGCCTCCACCACGCCCCCCGCCGACGCGTAACGCTCCAACAACCCCCGCAGCACCGCCGGCAACTCCACGACCCCCGCCAACACGACGCCAACCGCAGCCGCCTCCGGTTTATTCCCAGAGGCGCTCAAAAAGTTGTTTTGAGGCGGAATCACCGTGTCGGACGCGGGGTTGGGAGCGCATCGCCAGCTTTCTTCACGCACTGCGGCCCACCGAGACACCTCCGCGTCCGCCTGTCCCACCTCTTTCAGCACGTCCAGATACGCATCCAGCACCGCGCTGGCGCCCCGCCAACGCCCCGCCTCCACGTCCAGCCCCCGCTCCTCCAACCATCCCGCTACCCCCCAAAAACCCCCCCCCC
>DAIOEG010000156.1:0-6513 GCA_036746415.1 Phycisphaera sp.
AAGCCGAGCCGCTCGTTGACGCCGCCAAAGCAGCCGGCGTGCGACGCTTCATTTATGCCAGCTCCTCCAGCGTCTACGGCGTGTCCGACAGCCCCAGCGTCACCGAAGACCACCCGCTCCACCCCCTCACCGACTACTCCCGCTTCAAGGAGCAGTGCGAGCCCGTCCTGCTCTCCAAAGCGTCCGCGGGCTTCGTCCCCGTGATCATCCGGCCCGCCACCGTCTGCGGCTACAGCCCACGCCAACGCCTCGACGTCATCGTCAACATCCTCACCAACCACGCCGTCAACAACAAACGCATCCGCGTGTTCGGCGGCGCACAGCTCCGGCCCAACCTGCACATCAACGACATGGCCGACTGCTACCAACTCACCCTCGAAGCGCCCGACGACGCGGTGAACAAAGAAACCTGGAACGTCGGCAGCACCAACCACACCGTGACCGACATCGCGGCGATCGTGAAGCGCATCGTCGAACGCGAGATGCCCGAGTTGGGCTCCATCGCCACTGTCGTCGAACCCACCGACGACCCCCGCAGCTACCACGTCAACAGCGACAAGATCCAACGCGACCTGGGCTTCGCCCCGAAGCGCTCGATCGAAGACGCCGTAAAGGACCTCTGCGACGCGTTCAAGGCCGGCAAACTGCCCAGCAGCATGACCGACCCGAAGTACTTCAACGTCAAGATCATGCAATCCCTCCCGGTGGGGGTTTGAGACTTCATTTGAGAAAGCAGATCACGCAGTCAGAAAGTTGTCAGCCATGAATCTGCGTACATCAGCGCAATCTGCGGAACAAATGGCCAAGACCGCTGCGCACCTCCGTGCCAAGGTCGTGCAGATGTCGCACGAGAAGCACTGCCCGCACCTGGGCTCGGCCCTGTCGTGCCTCGACATCCTCACGGCCCTTTACAGCTCCGTCCTCCGCATCGACCCGCGCCACGCCGACGACCCAGACCGCGACCGCTTCATCCTGAGCAAGGGGCACGCCGCGCCGGCACTTTACGCAACCCTCCATCACTTCGGCTTCTTCCCTGACGACGTGATGGCACGCTTCAACGAAGACGGCGCAGAACTCGCGGAACAACCCTCGCCCAACTGCGTACCGGGCATGGAAGCCGCGACCGGCTCGCTCGGCCACGGCCTGCCCATCGGCATCGGTCTGGCGCTCGCCTCGAAGATCAATAAACGCCCCTACCGCGTGTACGTCTGCCTCTCCGACGGCGAGTGCAACGAGGGCAGCGTCTGGGAAGCCGCGATGGTCGCCCCAGCGATGAACGCTGCGTGGGGTCGGGGCCTGGACAACCTCACCGCCATCGTCGATTACAACAAGTGGCAAGCCACCGGCAGGAGCAACGAGACACTCGCCCTCGCGCCCCTGGCCGACAAGTGGCGCGCTTTCGGCTGGGATACCGTCGAAGTCGATGGCCACGACCCGCAAGCCCTCGTCGATACGCTGACCCAACGCACCGACCGCCCCAAAGCCATCATCGCCCACACCGTCAAAGGCAAAGGCGTCTCCTTCATGGAAGACGACAACAACTGGCACTACCGCACGCCCAAAGCAGATGAGGTCGAGCAAGCCCGCGTTGAGCTTGGGGTGTGAAGAGTGGGCCACCGATGGACACAGGTAAACACAGATGAAGATTGGCCATCTGTGTCCATCTGCGGTAAAAAAAACTCCGGCTAAACAAATGCGTGACGCTTTCCGAGACCGTGTGTATGAACTGGCCCTACAGGACCCGCGCGTCGTGTTGCTCTCGGGCGACATCGGCAACCGCATGTTCGACAAGTTCAAGGCGCAAATGCCCGACCGCTTCTACAACGTCGGCGTTGCCGAGCAGAACATGATCGGCATGGCCGCGGGCCTCGCCATGGCTGGCATGAGGCCCGTGTGCTACACCATCGCCAACTTCATCACCTACCGCGTCATCGAACAGATCCGCATCGACGGCGGGTATCACCACCAACCCATCCTCATCGCCGGCGTTGGCGGCGGCCTCTCCTACGCGTCGCTCGGTGCCACGCACCACACCTGCGAAGACATCGCCATGCTCCGCTCGATCCCCGGCATGACGATCCTGACCCCCGCCGACCCGCCCGAGGTCCGCGCCTGTGTCGATGCCGCCATGACCATCGATCACGGCCCGACCTATATCCGCCTGGGCAAAAAAGGCGAGCCCGCGCTCCACGACACGCCCCCCACCGTCACCCCCGGCAAGTGGCTGCCCATGAAACACAGCGACGCACAACCACGCATCGCGCTGCTGTGCATGGGCAACCTGATGCCCGAAGCCGTCAGCGCCGCGAGCACACTGCGAACCACCGGTCACAAGACCGCGCTGTGGTCCTGCGTCAGCATCAAGCCCATGGACAACGATGTGCTCGCGCACGTCTTCCAACACTGCGACCTGGTCGTCACCCTCGAAGAGCACGGCCTCATCGGCGGCCTCGCTGGCGCCGTCAGCGAGTGGATCAGCGAACAGCCACGACATGCCCTCCGCGCAACTCTCCTCAAAGTCGGCACCCGCGACGAATTCCTCCACCGCACCGGCTCGCAAGACTACGCCCGCCAAGTCTTCGGCCTCACGGCCCCACACATCGTCCAACGCATCACCGCCACCCTCTCATAACCCCCGTATTCCGGGGGCGAAGCCCACGCTGCGCAGCTGCGTGGGGTCCGTCCCGTCACTGCTCAAACACCTCTCCCGTGGCCGTCACCACCCGCAACCCGCTGAAAAACAAGCGAAAACTCCCGTCCGCGTTGCGGTGGTCCGTCGCGATCTGCAAGCCGCCCAGATCGACGTAACCCTCCCAGGTCGCGGCGCGGCCGGCACTGCCGGGCCGTTCAAACACCCACTCACGGATCACGTCCGCATCATCGACGTACAGCACATACGTGTCGCCCGGCGTGTAACCGCCCCCGTCCCACCGCGCCCGCACCTCGCGCAGCCACTGCCCATTGATCGGGCTGCTCACGCGCTGCGCCGACTCGGTCACCACCGGGTCCGACCACACGAGCTGAAACGGGAACAGCAGCCAGTACGTGTCGTTGATGAAGTCCGCATCGACCTTTTTCAGCTCCTCCGTGACTGCGCTGCGGACGTACACCACCTCCTCCGCTGTTCCGGGGGCAAAGGTCACGCGCTCCATCAATGGCTCCCACCGCCACGACCGCGCCAGCTCCCGGTCCGGCAGCTTCACGTTGAACGTGAACTCGATCGATGCCACCCGCCCCCAATGCTCAAGCCCCGCCACCGACGCGATCTCCACCGCCGTCGGCTCCACCTCCAACGCTTGAACTCCGCGCGTCCACGGTGCCAGCAACACTAACCCCATGACGATCAAGAGGATGTTCTTCATGCCGTGATGGTACCCCACCAATAGCACCCCGCGCAGCTGCGCAGCGTGGGCTTCAACATCTCAATCAAACTCTGACACCCATGCTCTGTTCCTCCCCTTCCGTGGCTTCCGTGGCAAAAAACCTCACCGCGTCGGCTCGAACCACACGTCCCGCAGCTTCCGCGGGTCTTCGTCGAACAGCTTGCCCAGCGTGGGCTCATCGACCGCGATCGCGCGCCGGCTCTTGAGCAGATGCATCCGGTAACGGGCCGGCCCCGCGAGCAGCCAGCGCACCAGCTCGCGCGGGTGGTACCCAAAGCCCCCGGCCGTCTTCACGTTCAACTCCAGGATCAAATGCGGCGGCGAAGCGCCCTCCAGCAGCCCCGTCGCCCCACGTAGCGCGCCAAACTCCGCGCCTTCAATGTCCGCCTTCAACAGCTTCACACATGCCGGCACGGTCGCGTCGATCCGCGCCGTCTCGATCTTCACCCTGCCGCCCACCGTCTTGCCCGGCAGGGCCGCCATCGAGCTCTCGCCGTGGTGCCCATCGATGAAGTCGTGAAGCTCCGCCTCGCCTGCCGTGTCCCAGCAGCCCACCGGGCACACCGTCACGTTCAATGCCTTGGACAGCTCGATGTTCCGCCGCAGCCGATCCAGCGTCGAAGGCATCGGCTCAAACGCGAACACACCGCCCGATGCCCCCACCGCACGCGACGCCACCAGCGTGAACAGCCCCAGGTTCGCCCCCGCATCGACGTACACATCGCCGGGCTTGAGCAACCGGCGGATCAGCGACACCGTCACCACGTCATAGGTGTTCAGATAGATCCACTTCTCGAAATAACTCGACAGGTCGAGCTCCATCACCAGATCGCCCTGCACGTCCGTGTACACCTGCCGACCCGTCGTCTTGGGGACCAGCCGTTCCACCCGCTTGGCCAGCGAGTGCTTGGGCTGGTGCCAGCCGCTGCGATGGTTGAACGCACGCACCGCTTGCAAGATCACGCTCATCGCATCTCCCTTGAATCGTCTATCCAGCGACGCTCATCAAACACACGCCGCGACACACGCCGTCTCGTACCCGTCCAGCATCGCCGAGAGAGAGTAACACTCCCGCGCCGCCAGCGCCGCCCGCCGACGATCGCTGTTGTCACGCTCCAGCGCCGCGCGCAGCGCCCCCGCCAGCGCATCGACATCGCCCTCCGCAAACAGCGTCCCCCAACCGTGCTCCGCAATGAGCGCGCGGTGCGGCGGGATGTCGCTCCCCACCATCGGCAGACCCGACGCCATCGCCTCGATCACCACGTTCCCAAATCCCTCCTCCCGGCTCGTGCTCACCATCAACTCCGCGTGCCCATACAACCAGTACTTCTCCGCACCGTCCCGCGTGCCGAGCAACTTGACCACGTGCCCGATCTGCAACTCCTCCACCAGCCGCCGAACGTCGGCCATCCCGTTGCCATCACCCACGATCACGTACTGAAGCCCCCGCTCCTCGAACAACCCGCGCAGCTTCGCCACCGCTCGGACCGCCACGTCCTGACGTTTCACCGGCGCGACCCTCGCCAAGTGCAACACAAACGGCCCGTCCAACAACGGCACCACGCCACGCTTCGCCGCCGCGATCGCCTCGTCATGCGCCGCCAAATCCAACCCATTGGGCACCTCATCGATCGGCGGCAACGCGTCCCCACACACCGCGCGCAGCCGCTCCGTCAGGTACCCGCTGATCGACACGATCCTGTCCGCCCGCCGATACCCCCGCGCAATGACACCCGCCACCCTCGGCTTACCCAGCGCGTGAAACTTCGGATACAAGTCGCCGCCCCTGGGCGTCATCACCAACCCATACCGCCCCCGGAAGTTCCCCCGGAACCGCCCCCGACTCACCAGCGACGCCGCGTACCCCGTCGGGTACGCATAAAACGACAGCATCACGTCAAACCGCCACGCCCGCCACGCCGACCACACTGAAAACGCAAGCATTTCAGGCCAAAGATGCTGCGCCGGCGGCCGGCGGTACCACCGCACCGCGTACGGCAACTCCCCCGCCTGACGCTCCGCCGCCCGCCAGTCGCGCGGCCGCTGCGCCAGCACCATCGCCTCGTGCCCGCGTTCCAACAACCCACGCACAATGACGTCCGCATCACGCTCGGCCCCGCCCACCGCTGGAAGAAAGTTCGGCGTCATCAGACACACTCGCATCCCGCGAAGTGTAAAACATCACACGACACCACGGATCGACTCACTGATGCACACAGCAACAACCCTCGCCGACCTGCTTCAACAACCCGTGGTCGAGCTCTTCAAACAAGACCGCAAGACCCGCGTCTGGCTCACCCACGACACGCAAGGCCAGCCGTGGGTCCTCAAACGCTTCAACGCGTCGCCCCTGTATCAACGCCTCCGCTGGATGCTGAAGCAACACCCCGCACAACGCGAGAATCTCTGGTCCGACCGCCTGATCGCCGCCGATGTTCCCACCGTGCCCGTGCTGATCGTCGACCGCGATGCCCAAGGCCACTGGCACACCGCCAGCCCCTACATGGGCGTGTCGCTCTACAACTGGTTGCGCCTCTGCAACCCCGCGCGTAATACACGCCAACGCCACGACCTCACACGACAAGCCGCCGCCATCGCCGGCCGACTGCTCCGCCTCCGCGTCCGACACACCGACTTCAAAGCCAGCAACCTGGTCCTCGACACCGACGGCGTCCTGCGTCTCATCGACACCGGCGACTGCACCGGCAGCAAAGGCACCCCCCTCCTCGCCTCCGCCCTCGCCATGCTCTCCACCCTCGCCCACAACCTCGATGTCGCCGCCTCCCACCACAAACACCCAAAGCAGGTCCGCCTCACCCGCACCGACCGCCTCCGCTTCTACAAATCCCTCATCACCTGCTGGCCCGACTTCCCGGATGGCCTGCAATACCTCGTGAAGCAGGGGTTAGTGGCGAGGGGTTAGGGTTTAGGGTGAATGGTGAGAAGCCCACGCTGCGAAGCTCTGTTGGGTCTCCACCTCCCACCATCCGCACGGTTCCCTGTGTAATCCTCCCCAAAACCTGGCACATTCAGAAGTAGAGGCTCCCCTTACCTTTTCCCTTTTCAAGGAGCCTCTGATGAGAACCAGCAAGTTCAGTGAGACGCAGATCGTGGCGGTGCTTCGGCAGCA
>DAIOEG010000157.1:0-6495 GCA_036746415.1 Phycisphaera sp.
CACGCGACCAAGGCGTGGGACGACGCGTACACCCTCGGCACCAGGCACGGGTTCCGCAACGCCCAGGTCAGCGTCATCGCGCCCACCGGCACCATCGGCCTGCTCATGGACTGCGACACCACCGGCGTCGAGCCCGACTTCGCGCTCGTCAAGTTCAAGAAGCTCGCCGGCGGCGGGTACTTCAAGATCGCCAACCAGTCGCTCAAGCCCGCGCTCGAGTCGCTTGGCTACGACGAGCCCTCCGTCGCCGCCATCATGACCCACGTCATGGGAACGCTCCACCTCGACGTCCCCATGCCCGACGACAAGACCACCAGCTTCAGCGAGTGGCTGCTCGACAAGGGCCTGAACAAGGCGGACCTCCAGAAAGTCACCGATGCCCTGCCGACCGTCTTTGACATCGGCATGGCGTTCTCGCCCTGGACCCTTGGCAAAGACGCGATGGAGCAACTGGGCTTCGGCGACCTCGGCACCGCGCCGGGCTTCAACCTCCTCCGCGAGCTGGGCCTGAACCCCAAAGAGATCAAACAACTCAACGCGCTGGTGTGTGGCACGCAGACGGTCGAAGGCGCGCCGCACCTGCGTGAAGAGCATCTGGCCGTGTTCGACTGCGCCAACAAGTGCGGGCCCACCGGCCAGCGCTTCATCGCGCCCCAAGGCCACATCCGCATGATGGCCGCGGCCCAGCCGTTCATCAGCGGCGCGATCAGCAAGACCATCAACCTGCCCAACGAGGCCGATGTGGAGGACATCAAGCAGTCGTACACGCTCTCTTGGGAGTTGGGCCTCAAGGCCAACGCGCTCTACCGCGACGGCTGCAAGCTCAGCCAGCCGCTCAACACCAAGAGCGACGATGCCGACAGCGAAGAGGACGATGCCGACAACGTGCAGGCCGGGCAGGACGAGGTCGGCAGCGAGGTTGCTGTGGCCGCCGCCAGCGGCGAGGTGCAGGTCGTGGAGAAGGTGGTCGAGCGGATCGTTGAGAGGCCGTTGCGTCGTCACCTGCCCGACACGCGCAAGTCGCTCACACACAAGTTCAACGTCGGCGGGCACGAGGGCTACCTCACGGTGGGCCTCTACGACAACGGCCAGCCGGGCGAGCTGTTCATCACGATGGCCAAGGAAGGGTCCACCATCGGCGGGCTGATGGACTCGCTGGGGACGGCGGTGTCGGTCGCGCTGCAATACGGCGTGCCGGTCGAGTCGCTGGTCCGCAAGTTCACGCACCAACGCTTCGAGCCCGCGGGCATGACCCACAACCGCGACATCCCCTTCGCCAAGTCGCTCGTGGACTACATCTTCCGCTGGATGGGCATGGAGTTCGTTCAGGGCTACCGCGAGGCCAACGCTCCCGTCCGCCCCAGCGATAAGCTCAAGGCCGACAAGCCCAAGGCCGAGAAGCCCAAGGCCGAGAAGGTCGTCGTCCGCGACGGCGGGGCGGTCGTCGGCGGGCGGATGAAGCTGGACATCAGCGAGCCCACGACGCTCATGGGTGAAGCGCCCGCGACCGCCGAGACCTCGGCGTCGGCGTTGTCCGCAGCCAGGCCGTGGGGCTTTGCCGCGGCGACCAAGGCCCAGCGGGACGACACCACCGTGGTGATGGTTGAGCCCGTGTCCTCGAGCCCTTCGCGTGACGCGCTCAACGAAGCAATGATCCAGATGCAGGCCGACTCGCCGGCGTGTGACGTGTGCGGCTCGATCACGATCCGCAGCGGCGCGTGCTACAAGTGCCTCAATTGCGGCGCCTCGCTGGGCTGCTCGTGAACGGCTGTTCCCGATCCGATTTGAAACCGCGGATGGACGCGGATGAACACGGATGGGATCCACGTCATGCATGAAGACCCTCTGTATGACAACGTCGAACGAAGAAGTGTCTGCTGGTTTGTACTCCGCGTGCATCTGCGTCCATCCGCGGTTCCACAAGCGCTCGTTCCAGATGGCTGGTGATTGACCAAAGGATTCGTTGACACCTGCGCCACGGCAGGGCAAGGACTCAGGCGGGCTGGACCCACTCCGATCAGGGTCATCAAACACAGTTGGATGGACCCACCGCGCCGACAGGAAGTCGGCGCAACGCCAAGGTCGGCAAACGCCTGATTCCTTCCACCCTCCTCCCCCCAGCGGACCCACCACCGCTCGGGGGATTTTTATGCGCGCGACAGCAACATCCCTGATGAAGCCCACGCTGCGCAGCTGCGTGGGGTCGATCGACAGTCGTCCTCACCCCGCCGACCGCAGCGTCTGTAAGTCCGTCTGCGACTCCAGCCCGCGACGCAGGCAATCCAGCAGCGAACAGATCGACCGCAGCGCCGGCTCAAAGTCCGTGCCCGTCGCCTCCTGCAGCAAACGTTTCGCCTCCCACTCCGCGTGGTCCACCTGCTCACGCAGCCCCGTCTGGCTGCGGATCATCGAGCCACGCAGCGACTCGAGCTTGGCCTGAAGACGTTCCACCTGTTGCTTGAGAGTCATCGTTGGAGTTCCATCAAAAAGGTCTACTCGTGTTATCGAAAGCAAATGCCGCCCACCTTGAGCATTTCACACGCAGGGTCTCCACCTAAAACACCACGCAAACACCGCACACCCACACGGCCATCGCCCTGATACCCTCCACACATGCTCCGACTCCAAGGCCCGCTCGACAAGCCCGGCCTGTTCATCACGGGCACCGATACCAACGTCGGCAAGACCGTCGTCACCTGCGCCATCGCACACGCGCTGCGCCAACAACGACGCGGCGTCCGACTCGCCCTGTGCAAGCCACTGGCCACCGGCGCCAAGCTCCAACGCGCCGGCCTCACCAGCGAAGACGCCCGCGCACTCGCCGCGTTTGCCGACCCCCAGCAACCCATCGAACACGTCTGCCCCATCCACTTGCGACCACCCATGGCCCCCGCGATGGCAGCCGAGGTCGAACGCGAGAAAGTCGACTGGCAGGCACTCGCGCACACGCTCACCACCCTCAACGCCCGACACGACGGCCTGCTCATCGAAGGCGTCGGCGGGGCCATGGTCCCACTCGACCCCGCCTTCGCACGCTACACCGTCCGAGACCTCGCCAAAGCCATCGGATACCCCGTGATCGTCGTCTGCCGACCCGGCCTGGGCACACTCTCGCACACCGCCATGACCGTCCAGGTCCTGCAAGACGCCGGCTGCCGAGTCGTCGGGCTGGTCATCAACGGCAGCGACAACGACCCCGATGCACGCGCCAACGACCCCTCGCTCCCACTCAATCCGCGCTGGCTCGAACGTGTCACCGGCATCAAAGTCCTCGCCAACTTCCCCAAGGCACGCCCCAACAGCATCGACCTCCCCAATCATAAACTCGACCCCGCCATTCAGAACGCCGCGCTCCAAACCGACTGGGCACCCCTCATGGAACCCGGCACCCGAAAGTAAGCCAACACAACTGCCTCTTCTCCCATCAGTGTCCATCTGTGGCTAAAAAAACCCGATCGCTTCCAAGCGACCGGGCCTTTCTCCCCTTCGCCCGTGGCGCAGGGTCTGTGTGGTTGATTTCAATCTCGCCGATTTACGCGGCCGCCGCGTCCATGCCCGCATCTGATGCGTTCACCAGCCGAAGCGCCCGGCCGGTCACGCGGTCCAGCTCGTGGTCCCACGCCTTCATGAGCCCATCGGTCGCCACGCGCAGCCGGCTCACGCTGTCCCACTCCTCATCGAGCTTCTCACGCAGCTTGCCGAGAGACGTGCGGTCGTCGTCCAACGCTGCCTGCGATTCCGCCAGCGACCGGCGAGCCGACGCAAGCTCCGACTGCGCACGCTCGATCACGCGCTGCGCTTCCTGCTTGTCACGCTCGATCTGCTTCAGCGACAGCTCACGCTCGTGCAGCATCGCACGCTCCGCCAGCTCGCGGTCGGCCAGCAGCGACTGAGCCGACTGCCTGCGGACCTCCAACAACTCTTCCTCGAACGCGACGCGCGCCTGCTCGATGTCCCGCTGCGCACGCTCCGCACGCTCAGCCAGCACGCGCTCTTCCGCCGCGCGGTACTTCTCAAACGTTGCGCGGTCCTGTGTGAGTTGTTCCTTCAGCGCCTGTGCCTGGGCCGCATCGGTCGTCGCGGCTTCCTGCAACGCCGCAAGCTCGCGCTCACGCATCAGTAGCGCCGCATCACGCTCTGCAAGCGTTGTCTGCGCCGCGTGGATCTGCGTCAGCGTCGTCGCGTGCCAGGACTCGAGCGTCTTGAAACGATCCTGCAGCTCGGACACGATGCCAAGCCCTTCGCGCGCCAGCGTCCCCGCCGACGCGCTGACCTGCGCGTCGAGCGGCACGCGGGCCGGCTCGCTCTGCATCGCTTCCATCGGCTTGACCTCGGGGGCTGCGCTGCTCATGGCTTGGGTTCCTTCCGGTCCGGCCTTGCTGCTCTTGTTGCGGGCGCGGGCCTTGGCCTTGTTCGTCTGCGTCGGTCGGTCCATCGGCATCAGGTATCTCCCTGCCCACCAAGTCGGCACGACCGCGCCACGACTGAAGCCCCCACCCACCGCTGCAACACCAACACCCCGCGCAGCCCTCACAGCCCCATCGTTATCAGAACCTCACCCACCCCCTGCGCGTACCATGCAAGCATGCTGTCACGACGCGAACTCATCCAACGTTTCGCTGCGCTCTCTGCAGTCACCCTGCTGCCCGCGTCGACGCACGCGCAGCCCGCCGCCGAGTCGTCCGATGCGCTGGGCAGGTTGCTGCCCACGCGTGCGCTGGGCCGCACCGGCGAGCGCACCACGATGCTCGGGCTGGGCGGGTCGCACTTCATCCAGGGCAGCGAGCGAGACTCGCAGGCGCTGGCGGAGGCGACGATCGAGCAGGGCATCCGGTTCATCGACTCGGCCGTGATGTATGGCCGGGGCGAGAGCGAGTCGCGCCTCGGCCGGCTGCTCTTCAACGTCGGCGACCAGCGACGCCACCTCTATATCATGTCCAAGACCAAGGCCACGGATGCCAAGCGCACCCAGCAAGACATCGATGATTCACGCCGGCGTATGGGCGTGGACACGATCGACCTGTATCAGATCCACGCGATTCAGGACGCCAGCGACGTGGACCGCCGACTCGACAACGGCGTGCTCGACACGCTGGTGAGCGCGCGCGACAAGGGCCACATCCGCCACATCGGCTTCACGGGCCACAGCTCGCCGCTGGCGCACGTGCGCATGCTTGAGCGTTTGCAGCAGATGGGCGTCGAGCTGGACGCGTGCCAGATGCCGATCAACGTGGTGGACCCGCAGTACGCCAGCTTCATCGAGCGGGTCCTGCCGACGTTGGTGGAGCGTGGCTACGCGGTGCTGGCGATGAAGACGCTGGCGTTCGGGCAGTTCTTCGGCCGGGTGACGGCGTGGGCCAACCGCCCGGAGCAGACGCCGCGTCGGCTGGTGCCCGACACGCTGTCGTTGGAGGAGGCGTTTGGGTTTGTGTGGTCGCTGCCGGTGTCGTCGCTGATCTCGGGCATGACCAACCCCCAAGAGCTCCGCGAAAACGCCGAGCTTTGCAGGCGTTTTGCGCCGTTGGAAGAACCCGCCCGCGTCGCGCTGCTCACCCGCGTCGCCGACGCCGGCGGCATCGGGATGGAGTTCTACAAACAAGTCGGTGTGCCTTGATGAACCCCTGAAGCCCACGCTGCGAAGCTGCGTGGGACTCTCAAACCCCACGCAGCTTCGCAGCGTGGGCTTCGCGGGTATCCTGCCCGGCCATGTTCATTCTCAAGGCCCGTAATCTTGTCAAGACCTACGCAGGGCGCACCATCGTGGATCACGTCAGCTTCGACGTGGCACAGGGCCAGATCGTCGGGCTTCTGGGCCGAAACGGAGCGGGCAAGACCACCAGTTTCCGCATGACCGTCGGCATGATCGAGCCCGATGATGGCCAGGTCCTTTTCAACGGCCACGATGTCTCCAAGCTCCCCATGTACCAACGCGCCCAGCGTGGCATGGGATACCTCGCGCAGGAGCCCTCCGTCTTCCAACGCCTCACGGTTGAACAAAACCTCATCGCGATTTTGGAGACGCGGTCGCTGACACGTGCGCAGCGCAAGCAGCGGGCCGAGCAACTGATGGCCCAGTTCGACCTGACCAAGAACCGAAAGCAGCAGGCCCGCACGCTTTCGGGCGGCGAGCGTCGCAAGCTCGAGATCGCGCGGGCGCTGATTAGTGACCCGTCGCTCATTTTGCTGGACGAGCCATTCAGCGGCGTGGACCCGGTCGCGGTGGAGGAGTTGCAGACCGAGATCCGCCGGCTGCGTGACGAGCAGGACATCGCGATGCTCGTGACCGACCACAACGTGCACCACATCCTCGCGGTCTGCGACAAGGTCTACGTCATCAGCTCGGGCAAGGTGTTCGCGGAAGGCACGCCCAAAGAGATCATCAACAACGAGCAAGTCCGCAAGACGTACCTGGGCTCGACGTTCAAAGGCGACGAGTTCGATTGAGTGTCGCGTGCGACGTCATGACGAGCCGCGACCGTGAGGGAGCGGGGCATG
>DAIOEG010000158.1:0-6484 GCA_036746415.1 Phycisphaera sp.
AACAGCATCGACCTGGGCCTGCGCTTCGCGTTCTGAGCAGCCAGCGCCACGACCTTGCGATTTACGCAATCAAACAATCAAAAACCCACCCTCTGCGGGGTGGGTTTTTTCATGAGCAGTGCGATTCAAATCACGGTTCATAGAACTCCCGGCAACAACCCGGATCACTCCACCGTCACGCTCTTGGCGAGGTTGCGGGGCTTGTCGACGTCCTGGCCGCGGAGGAGCGCGGCGTGGTACGCGAGTAGTTGCAGCGGGACCACCGTGAGCAGCGGCTGCAACGGCTCGGCGATGTGCGGGACCTCGAACACGAACTCGGCGTAGCGGCGGATGTTCTCGTCGCCTGCCGTTGCCACGGCGAGGACCCGGCCGCCGCGCGCTCGGACCTCTTCGATGTTGCTGATGACCTTGTCGTATTGGCTGCCGCGCGTGGCGATGAAGACGACGGGCATGCCCTCGTCGATGAGCGCGATCGGGCCGTGCTTCATCTCAGCCGCGGGCATGCCCTCGGCGTGGATGTAGCTGATCTCCTTGAGCTTGAGCGCGCCTTCAAGGGCAACGGGGTAGTTGTAGCCCCGGCCCAGGAACAGCCAGTTGTCGCGGTCGACGACCTTGCTCACGCTGTCGCGGATGTAATCGCTTTGCTTGACGATCTGCTCGATGTGGTCGGGCACGGCCTCGAGCTGCGCGATCAGGTCGTTCATCACGTCCTGCGACATGAAACGCCGGCGCCCCATGAACATCGACACCATCGTGAGCACCGCGACCTGGCCGAGGAACGCCTTGGTGCTCGCCACGCCGATCTCGGGGCCGACGCGCAGATAGACACCCGCATCGGTCGCGCGTGACATGCTCGAACCGACCACGTTTACCACGCCCAGCGACATCGCGCCGCGTTCCTTGGCCTCGTGCAGCGCGGCGAGGGTGTCGGCGGTCTCGCCTGACTGGCTGACGGCGACGATGACGCTGTTCTCTTCGATGATGGGGTTTCGGTAGCGGAACTCGCTGGCGTACACCGCGCGGGCCGGCACCTTGGCGAGGTCTTCGAGCAGGTACTCGCCGATGAGCGCCGCGTGGTACGCCGTGCCCTGGGCCGCGAGCACGAACCGCCGCGCCTTGGCGAGGTCGCGGGCGTTGCTTGCAAGCCCGCCGAGCACGACCCGTCCCTCGCGCGTGTCAAGACGCCCACGCAGACACGTCCGCAGCGACTCGGGCTGCTCCATGATCTCCTTGAGCATGTAGTGCTCGTAGCCCGCGAGCTCGATCTGGTCGAGCTCGATCTCGAGCTGCGTCACCTGCGAATCGACCTTGTCGTTGTCGATGGTCGTCGTACGGAACGGGACAGACCACGGGCCTTCACCAATCGTCTCGGGCTTGATGTCGCGCGGGCCGGCGCAGAGTCGGACGACCTGGTGGTCGCCCAGCGTGATGACCTGCGTCGTGTGCGAGACGATCGCCGACCCGTCGGACGCGACGATGTACGCGTTGTCGGCGATGCCGACGATCAGCGGGCTACCCTTGCGCGCCGCGACCAGTGTGTGCGGCTCGGCGTCACAGATCACCGCGATCGCGTACGCGCCGGTCACCTCACGCAGCGCGCTCTGCACCGCGTGCTCAAGCCCGCCCTGCTCGGGGCCTTGATACAGCTCGGCCACCAGCTTGGCGATGACCTCGGTGTCGGTCTGGCTGTCGAAGCGGTGGCCCTTGGTTTCAAGGTATTTCTTGAGCGCGGCGTAGTTCTCGATCGTGCCGTTGTGGACCACGGCGATGGTGTGGCCAGTCTTTGTGGTGCCACGGTGCGGGTGGGCGTTGGCCTCGGTGACCTTGCCGTGCGTGGCCCAGCGCGTGTGGGCAATGCCCAGCGACCCGGTGAACGGCCGGGCGTCGTCGTTGATGCGGTCTTCCAGCACGCTGACGCGGCCGACGCTGCGCGCGATGCGCAGCTGCGTCTGCCCCGCCGCGTCGGGCTCGATCGTCGCCAGACCCGCCGAGTCGTAGCCGCGGTACTCCAGACGCTTGAGCCCTTCGAGCAGGAGCGGGACGGCGGGCTTGTTACCGACATAAGCGACGATGCCACACATGCGATTGCTCCCGAGGCGGAGCATCGAAAGGCCCTGTATGTCAGGGGCTGTGCGCTCCGCAAGCTGTTGAACCTGGTCTGGACCGGGCGTCGGTGTTGCTGGCCTGATGGACCGCAACAACCGCTCGCTCTGTGCACTATCGACTGGCAGGATACCGGGTCTGCACCCATGTGTAAGGGTGGGATTGCTCGTTTATAACGGTGCTGACATGTGTGACGTTTGCGGGCGGAGTCTTCTGTAACATTTGGGCAGGCGCATGCGTGTGCGATTCATTGGCCTGGGGGCGGTGGTGGATGGCTTCCACCGTGTCGCGCGGGTCGTCGGGCAGCAGCAGCTCCCAGAACCCTTGGCCAGCGGGGTATCGCGGCGACACCATGCACGGCGAGCCGGCGTTGATGCACAAGAACGGCAACCTCGGCTGCAGCGCCTTGCCGTTGGGTACCGACGGCAACACCTCCGGCGGGGCGTACCACGGCCTGTGGATGTGCCCGTGCAGATACACGACCCGGCCCGCGCACGACGCGAGCGCCTCGCGCAGCACCCTGTGCTCCGCCAAGTCGTGCGTCCAGCCGCGCGGCGTCCCACGTGGCACTGCACAGGGGTAGTGACACAGCACTACGAGGCCCTCGTCGCTGCGCACGTTGCGGATCATCTCCACCGCCACCGCCAGCTGCGCCCGCCCGAGCGCGCCGCGCGAAAACACTCGGTTGGGGATCGCCGCGTCCAGCGCCAACAACGACCAACGGCTTGCAGGCCGTTGCAAGCCCGACCCGGCCGGCTCCAACCGCCTCAGGTGCGGGAACTGCATCGGCATCATCGTGTCCAGCAGCGTCTCGATCCGCCGGACCCGACGGCTGCGGAACGTGTATCGGTCGTGATTCCCCGGCACGAGTACCGCGGGCACCTTCTCCGCAAGCGGCGCAAGGTACCGCTTAAAATCTTCAAACTCGCGCTCCAGTGACGACGTGGTCACATCGCCCGACAAGAGCAGCAGGTCAGGCGACATCGCCGCGATCCGCTCGACGGACGCCTCCAACACCGCGTGGTTGAACCGGTGTTGTCGGTTTAGCACGAGGTTCGTGTGCGCAAACACACGCTTGGACAACAGCCGACGTTTACGCACCGCGAGCGAAAACAGGTGCACATCACCGAGAAGAGCCAGTCGCATGCGGCCACTGTATCGCCCGCCGACGCGTGGAGTCATGAGCGGGTCACCGTCGGTTCCCGGCTGGGCGCAGCGCTGCGTGTCTGCGTGGGCATTACATTGCTCGCATGTCGACACCGCACCCCGCCGCGCCGCTGCTTGCCATCGTCATGGGTTCCACGTCGGATTGGCCGACGATGAAGCACGCGGCTGACCTGCTGGCACAGTTTGGCGTGCCGTATGAAGCCCGCGTGCTCTCGGCGCACCGCACTCCCGTGGACATGGCCCAGTTTGCAGAGGCCGCTGCGCCGCGCGGGCTGCGCGCCATCTTGGCCGGCGCTGGCGGGGCAGCACACCTGCCGGGCATGATCGCGGCACACACACGCGTCCCCGTATTGGGCGTGCCGATCCAGTCCAAGGCACTCAACGGGTTGGACTCGCTGCTGTCGATCGTTCAGATGCCTGCGGGCGTCCCCGTCGCCACCCTTGCCATCGGCGAGGCCGGTGCGAAGAATGCCGCGCTGCTCGCCATCGCCATCCTCGCCACCACTGACCCCGCGCTCGCTTTTCGTCTCGACGCCTACCGCGAACCCCAATCCAACTCCGCCCGCTCCAGTCAACTCGACCCGCCGCCGCCGCAGGTCCAGAACAGCGAGCTGTGAATCCACATCGTTCCCCGTGTCGCCGGAGCGTTCACTCGGCGAGCTGCTTCATGATCTTGTGAAGCCCACACGCTGCGCGACCACATCGACGATTCAGCCTCGCCGCCGCCACGCCCAGACGCACAAGCCTGTGAGGGCGGACGCCGTGGGCAACCCCGCGAGCAACAGCAGTTGCCAGCCCTGTCGCTGCGCATCGGTCATAGGGCCGATGAGGCCCAGCGCCTCGCTGCGCGCGGTGCCACCCACCGCGGAGTCCAGCCGGCTGAGCCAATACACGCTGTTGACGAGCAGCTCGGCGTTGCCCACCGCCTGCATGGATGCGAGCACCTCGTCACGCAGCCAAAGGCCGTCGCTCACCACCATCACCCGGCCCGCGCCCTGTGCATCATGCAATGCGGCAACCGTCACGCCCTCGGCTGCCTCCGCACGCTCCTGCGCATCAGGCGTCGCGGCCCGCAGACCCGCGCCCAGCATCGGGTCGCGCTCGACCCACACGTCCGGCCCGCCGACGCTGGCGAGTGCTTGCGTGTTGCTTGTCTCATCTGTGTCGAGATGCATCGGTGAAGGCATGCCCCAGATCACGTTTCGGCCCACCATCGCCAAGCCCAGCGCGCTGTGCGTGTGCCACTCCTGCGTGTTCATCACGGTCTGTGCCGACGCTGCCCCGCGCACATCGACACCGGGCCGCAGCGCGACACGGCCCATCTGCGGGTCGATGTCGAGTGCACGCGCAAACTCGATGAGGGCGTTGCTGGCGGAGAAATCTGCGTCTCGTTGGAAGCCCAGCGAGAGCAGCACGCCGTCATTGGTGCGCAGGGCGTTGTGCAACGCATCAGCCACCGCGGTCTGTGCGCTGGTCGCGCCGGTTTGCGCCGTGTCGATCGGGAGCACGACCCACACCGTCCGCTGGCCCGGCAGGCCGTGCGGCGGGGGCGTCACCGACTGGCCCTGTGCATCGAGCACCTGCCACTGGGCCAACTCGAAGCCCGCGCTCTGCAGCCGCTCGGCCGCCGCGTTGCACACGCCGCCCTGCCCGTACGCGGGACGCTCGCCTGTCACGACGAACACGACCCGCACCGGCTCGCTCAAGCCCACACTTACAAGCGCCCCGGTCACGCGATCTTCGCCCAGGAACCGATACGCCGACGCTGCACGAGCTGTCGCGTCGGCATCACCCGCCGCCACGGCCGACCGCCCGAACAACTCGTCCATGGCGATGATGCGCACGCCGCCGGTGCCCACGATCACGAGCGCCTCCTTGCCGCGCAGCGCCGCCGCCATCCGTTCGTAAGCGCCGACCGACGCCGATTGTTCGAGCGACAAAAGCGTCGCCTCCGTCGGCTGCTCCAATGCTTCCAGACGATCGGCCGACAACAGCAATCCGTTCTGCACGCCCGCCGGCACGCCCCGCCGACGCGCCTGCTCCCGGAACGCCCGCGCCACAGGCAACACCACCTCGCCCCGCGCCCGACGCAGCACCGTGATCAGGTCGTTCCGCGCCGCTTCCCACGGCACGAGCGGCTCGTTCATCACCGAGTCCAACACGCCCGCCACCTGACCCAGCGAACCCACTGCCCGAGCCAGCACCCCCTGCGACACCCGCAGGTTCTCCGACACCAACACCGCATCCACACCCGGCCCAAGCTCCTCGGCTGACATCACCGCCACCGCGTCCGCCAGCCGGCCCAGCTCCGCCACCTCCTCATCGACACCCGCCTTGAGCGCTTCCAATGACACACGCCCCGACACGACCGCCTCACGCACGCCCCGCAGCCCGTCCGCAAAACGCCCCGACAACCGCTCGTACAACGCAGCCCGCGCCGCCGCGTCACGCTGGGGGTCGATCCGTTCGACCCGCATCGATGCACCGGACGACGCGTACACCTGCAACAGGTCCGCGACCGCCTCGCGCTGCGCATCGTTGACGGTGAACAGGCCGACCAGCTCTGTCCCCGGCGAAGCGCCGTCGAGCACCCGTCGTGTCTGCTCCGACAGCGAATGCGCCCGCGTTGCCGTCCAGTCGTACCGCACCCACGGCTTCACCGACTCGCCGACCCTTGCGTACCCAAACCACACCAGCCAGTTGAGCAGCACGATCACCACGCACGCCAGCACGACCGACACCGCCGTGTTCCCACCAAACCACAGCCAGCGCGACCAAGCCCCCCTGCCCGGGCCCGCCGCGCCAAGCGCCGCATGATCGTCAGGGTGTCCCGGTGTCACCGCCATCGTCGGCTCTCCAAGACCTTGACCGCAATGAACAAAAACCCCGCCGTCACGCTGGCGAAGTAGACAAAGTTGCGGATGTCGATCAGCCCCTTGGCAAAGTCGGAGAACTGTGTGTTGACGTTCGCAGCCCGCATCACCGCCGCCGCGCGCGGGCCGACCCACGACGCCTCGGGTAGGAAGAACAGCCCGAACGTCATCAAGCAGATGATGAAGACCGACGACACAAACGCGATCACGCTGTTGCCCGTCGTCGCCGAGCACAGGACACCCACCGCCGAGTACA
This sequence comes from Phycisphaera sp., assembly GCA_036746415.1. GTDB lineage: Bacteria > Planctomycetota > Phycisphaerae > Phycisphaerales > Phycisphaeraceae > DAIOEG01. The sequence goes on from DAIOEG010000158.1 coordinate 6,400, forward strand.
AGCCGCCTACGAGTGCCAATCCAAGCAGCCCCGTCCACACCGGCCCCCAGTCCGGCTCACCCACCGCCTCCAGCACCAGCGCCTG
>DAIOEG010000159.1:0-5134 GCA_036746415.1 Phycisphaera sp.
TCGCCCCCGGTCCCGGCCCCGGAAGGGCCGCACTGGTCGTCGCCTCATCCTCGCGCACTTTGACCAGCGAGCCGTCGTCCAATTGATGTTGACCCAGCGTCACCACCCGGCCCGTCAACGCGTCCGCAGTCTCACCACGCACCTGCACACGATCGCCCTCCTGCACACCCAGCTCCACCGCGACCAGCGACGCCGTCATCGACGCATCATCGACACGGAACACGTACGACCGATCGTGTCGCTTCACCACCGCCGTCACCGGCACGACCACCGCGTCCTCCACGCGCTCCAGCACCGCCTCGGCCCGCACGAACATCCCCGGCTTGAGCTTCCGCTCGGCATTGGGCACCACCAGCTCCACCCGTGCCTGACGCGACGACGACTCGAACACCGCAGACACCCGCTCAACCGTTGCCGGGAAAGACTCACCCGTATACGCATCGACCCGCAGCACCACCGCCTGCCCCGGCGAGAGCTTCACGTAGTCACGCTCCGAGACGAACAGCACCGCTCGCAGCGGGTCCAACTCGACCACCATGAGCAGCGGTACGTTCGCCGCCACCGTGTCGCCCTCTTCGACATAACGCTCACCGACGACCCGCCGACCATCACCCCGCGTCCACGCCGCCGTGACTTGCGTGTAGCCAAGGCGGATCTTCGCGGTCTGTAACGCCGACTGCGCCCGCGTCACGTTCGCCTGTGCCACCGCGACCCGCGCCGCCGACGCGAGCTGCTCCGCCAGCGCTTCGTCCAGCTGCGCATCGGACGACACACCCCGCTCGCGCAGCGTCGTCTGCCGTTGGATCGTGCGCTCAGCGATCTCCAGCGTGCTGCGCGCCTCGGTCAGGTTCGCCTCCGACACCGCGAGCTCGGCCTGTGCCACCGCGACCGCCTGCTCAAACTCCTCCCCGTCCAGTTCCACCACCACCGAGCCGTTCACCACCTCGTCCGCCAGGTCCACCGCCAGACGATCGACCCGCCCCGCCACCTTCGACGCCACCCGAAACGCCGACGGCGACTCCAGAGACCCGCTAAACGTCCGACGCAGCTCGATGACACCCCGATCCACCGCCGCCACCTCCACCGGGACCGCCACCACTCCATCGGGTGATGAGGATGCCCCCGCCCCCCGATCCAACACACGCCAACCCACCCCGGCCAGCCCCGCCAGGACCACCCCCAACAACGCAATCAATGCAATTCGCTTCAACACAAACCCTCAAACCCCCGGGATAATTCGCACACCGCAAACGCCGTGGGCAGACAGTCTACGCGCCCCACCATGACACGCATTCCGACATCCAAGAGCACGCAGCGAGCTGCGCCGAGCAACCGCAAGATCGCATGCGCACCCTGTTTTATTGCATGAAAGATTCAGTGTTGGATTTCGATGACGCTCTCCTTGAAGACCTCAAGGACAAGATCGCCATCATTGAGGTCGTCCAGACCCGCGTCGTCTTCAAAGTCGGTGCCGACGCTGTAGAGCTGATACCCACCTGCACGTTTCTGATACCGAAGCGGCTTGTGATCCAGATCGACCGGGACCTCCGCGAGCCAGTGGGGACAAAGGTCAGCCAACATCTTGGGATACCAGCCGTGCTCCGCACGGTACCCCGCCAGCGCCGCACCCACCCGCGACACAGCGCGGAACGCTCGACCCCGGGTCTCGACCACCAGACTTGTCTGCAAAGACTTCATCACTATCCCCATGAGCCGATTCACGAGCAATTCCTCTGTCGTGACATCCACTTTGACGGCACGATGTTCTGACACCGGGTCGGATGAATACTGCTTTGCCAGCGTCTCGAACGATGCCAGTCGCGCCCTGTCATTGGGATTTCGTGCCATTGCAACCAACAGTGCGTAGTCTCGATCCATCGTTGAACGTGCGAGCTTCATACTGAAGCCCTCTTCACGCGTCATGGCTTGCAGCGCAGAGAGATCGAGCGACAACAAGACATTCATGGGGTCTTGCTCTCCCGGTAACCTCTGCAGGAAGTCCAGACTCATCCGGCGCTCACCCCTGTCGAAAATCTCCGACATGGTCAGACCACCGACGTCCACAGGTAACAACGCCATCAATCGCCGGGACTGAGTGGCATCGAGTTCCGCGTTGCTGAGAATGGACTTTACGACGTGGAGCGCGATCGTGTCGATCGAGTTGGCCACCAGATTGGTGATCATCAACGGCTCGGCCCGCAGGTGGTCCGTGAGACGCCGGAGCATCGCCACATCATTGATGGCTGCATCAAGATCACCCAAACAAATCGACCTCTGCGCACGTATGCCGATGCTCTTCGCAAGCACTAGCGATGGGCCCAGGTGCGGGAGGATTGCATCCATCATCGAAACCGATAGGTCTGAACGGATAAGCGGCGAAAAGTATCGTGGCCTTGCGATCGCCTCGGCGGCGGTGTTGAGGGACTCGGCTTGTTCACGCAGCCAAAGCTCCACGGCCGGGAACTCTTCAATACGCCACGGCTGGGATTGCAAATGATTCAACAACTCGCCGACGTGTTCAAACCCGTAGTTGGGCTCATTCACTTCATTGGCTTCGCCCCCCAAGCCGTAGTGCCGCAACGTCGGCCCGGGCAGCTTGGCGATCTCGATCCCAAGCATCGCCTCCAGCCCCGCGAGGTGGCCCGGGTCCCAACCTTCTTTGTCAAACACGCCCAGCAGGCCGACGAAGGCGTTGGTGTCGTTGGTCACGCCGTGGCTGGATTCTCGGTTGAAGATTGCAACGTAATCAATCAGCTTTGGCTTCACGGCCTCTTGCTCGGCTGATACCGGCCGCAGGATGACGCATGCAAGCACCGACAACATCATCCATCGCTTCATCGCGTCGTCTCCGCTGTTGGATGCCTTGTGCGAATCAATGGGCCTGACACAGCATAGACGCGTTGTTGTGGTTTCAATCAGTGCGCGTGGCCGTGGTCGTCGTGGGGTTGTTGATCTTTTATGACGCGTTCGAGGGGGTGGAGGTCGGCGTCTTCGGCGTGGTCGGCATGGTCGGCATGGTCGGCGTGGTCGGCGTGGTCGTGGTCGTGGTCGTGGAACTGTTGTTCGACCAGGCCCGTGCCGTAGGCGAGCAGGAGGCCCAGCACCAGGGCGGCGGAGAGTTTGAGTCGGTCGTGCTGGTGGAACTGGACCTCGGGCAGGAGGTCAGAGAGCGCGATGCAGACAAAGGTGCCTGCGGAGAAGGCGAGGGCGTAGGCGAGGAACGTGGGGTGGTCGTGGAAGAGTGCGGTGAGCCCCAGGAAGAAGAGCAGCACGCCCAGGGGCTCGATGAGCGCGAAGGCGAGGTTGATGGCCTGGGCCGAGCGCCGGGTGTAGCCGGCGGCGGTGGCGAGCGAGACGACGGTGAGCGAGTCGAGCGGCTTGTGCCCGATGATGGCGAGGAACACGGCGATGCCCGCGAGGCCCGTCGCCGAGGCCGCGCCCGCTTCACCGCCCAGCGACGACTCGGCCGCGACAGCGGCGGCCAGCGCGATGCCCGAGGTCAGCGAGTGCACCGTCATGCCGACGCTCGCGCCTGTCCACGACAGCGCGTGCGCTGCGGGCTTGGCGTGGTCGTGCTTGTGGTCGTGGGCGTGATGTGCGTGGTCGTGTGGGTGCGCGTGCGCGGTGTCGGCGGGGTTGTCGTGTGTGTGGAAGTGGAAGAAGCGTTCGGTGAAGAACATGACGAGGAAGCCGATGAGCATCCAGAGCAGGACGTTGTCGGTGGGCCCGTCGAGCAGCGCGTGGCCGAGCATGTGGAGGATGGCGACGCCGAACATGAAGCCGGCGACGGCGCTCATGAGCACCTGCATCCGCGTGTGCGTGAGCTGGAACAGCAGCGGGATGTAACCGCCTGCGAACGAGGCGCTAGCGATCAGAACGGTGTAGATGAAAAGCAGCAGAATGGGGTCCATTATTGAGAACACCTTATCAGCCGGTTGCAAAAAAACCTCTGAGGTCCGCGGTGTGGGAGGGTTAGAGCTTCGGGTTTTAGGCGGGCACGGCGGCGCGCGTCGGCACGCGTTCGAGCGGTCTGGAAGGCGTTTGTGGCTCGGGGGCGGCCTCGTCGGGCTTGTGCAGCTCTTCGCCTTGGCGGACGAGTCTTGCGGAGTTGAAGATGACGATGATCGAGCTGATGCCGTGGCCGATCGCGGCCCAGAGAGGCGTGAGGACACCCAAGGAAAGCAGCACGAGCATGAGCACGATGTAGCCGAGGGTGAAGGCGAGGTTCTGTCGGATGACGTTGACGGTGTTACGGGAGAGCTTCATGAGGAAGGGAAGGCGGTCGAGCTCGTTGTTCATGAGCGCGATGGAGGCGGCGTCGAGGGCGACGTCGGAGCCGGCCGCGCCCATGGCAAGGGAGACGTGTCCAGCGGCGAGCGCGGGGCCGTCGTTCACGCCGTCCCCGATGACGGCGACGGTGTGTCCCTGTTGCTTGAGTTGTTCGACGAGTTTGAGCTTGTCGCCGGGGAGTGCCTCGGCCATGAACCCGGTGAGGTGGAGTTGCTGCGCGACGCGTTCGGCGGGGCTGCGGCGGTCGCCTGTGATCATGACGCGCTGCTTGACGCCGAGTTGGCCGAGCTCGTCGATGGCGGCGGCGGAGGCGCTGCGCAGGGTGTCCGACAGGCCGACCCAGCCGAGTGCTTTGTTGTCTTTGGCGACAAACAGGAGCGACATGCCCTCGGTGCCTGCGGTGTCGAGTCCTTGGAGGTCGACGCCCTGCTCGGCGAGCCAGGCCTCCCGGCCGACCATGACGCTCGATCCGTTGTAGCGGGCCTGCACTCCCCGGCCAGCGGTCTCGTGGAAGTCTGCGACGGCCCCGGGCGACACGCGGGCCTTCTTCGCGACGTTCATCACGGCGCGGGCGACGGGGTGTCGGCTGTTCTGTTCAGCGGCGGCGGCGAAGAGTAAGAGCTCGGCCCCATCGACGCCCTCAGCGGGCTTGAGCCGGCTGACCGTCAGCTCGCCGGTGGTCAGCGTGCCGGTCTTGTCGAACACAAACGCAGTGACACGTCGCACGACTTCGAGGTCGCCCACGCTCTTGACATAGACGCCCAGCCGCGCGGCGGCGGAGAGCGAGGCGACGATGGCCGTGGGCCCGCAGAGCACCAGCGCGCACGGACACGCGACCAGGAGC
>DAIOEG010000159.1:5144-6462 GCA_036746415.1 Phycisphaera sp.
GCGATCGACTTCTCAGGGTCTTTGGTGAAGAAGTAGATGATGGCGGCGAGCATGATAACGACCGGCGTGTAGAACGCGGTGTACTTGCTGAGCTCGCGGACGAAGGTGGGCTTGGTCTGCGCGGCTTGCAGGATGAGCGATTGGACCTTGCCCAGAGTCGAGTCCTGGCCGGCTCGGGTGATGGCGACTTCGAGCCGGCCGGTCTGATTGATGGTGCCCGCGAAGACCTCGTCGCCGTCGGTCTTTTCGACGGGCATCGACTCGCCGGTGATGTTGGCCTCGTTGATGGTGGAGAAGCCGGTGCGGATGTTGCCGTCGCCTGGGATGTTGTCGCCGGGGCGGATGACGACGATGTCGCCTGCCTTGAGGGTGTCGGCGGAGACTTCGCGCTCGCCTTGTTCGGTCAGCAGGGTGGCCTTGGTGGGCGTGAGTCGGATGAGGCCTTCGATGGCTTTGAGGGCACCCACGGCGGTTCGGTGCTCGATGAGCGAGGCGATGAGCATGAAGAACGCGACCGCGGCGCACTCGAGGTACTCACCGAGCACGAAGCTGGCGATGATGGCCAGCGCGACAAGCTCTTCCATGTGCGAACCGCCCATGGGGCGGTCGTCGTGCTTGTCGCCGGGGGCGTGCGCATGGGAGTGGCCGTGGTCGTGGGAGCATCGGCCGGTGAAGAGCGATTTCATCGCGCCGTACACGATGGGCGTGCCCAGCAGCAGCGCGGAGAACATCGCGAGCCAGGAACTGTAGTCCTGGTTGTCGTAGAGGAAGCGCGCGACGACAGCGGCGACAAGCAACGTGCAGCCGGCGAGGACGGCAAGGATTTTCACGTCGATCTTTCGTTCGCCGGTGTCGGTGGCGAAAACCCCCGCCACGGGAGATGCGGGGTGGTGGTGGGTATGGTCGTGGTCGTGATGGTGGTCGTGGGCTGCAGAGTCCTGGCTCATCGAAACGCTCCCTGAGAGAATGCGGCGTTGTTGGCCGTGCCGATCTGGCGATGGGTTAGGGCAAGAGGGTGAACGGTCATTCTACCGGCGTTTGTGCACTTTAGCCGGGCTTGTGCGAGTCTGGATGAGGCACACGGATGCATCGCGTTATCGGGTCCGTATACTCCATCATCATGCAGCACACGCTCGAGTTGGTTGAACTGTCCCGCAAGTCGCGCTTCCCGCTGGAGGCGTTCGTGTTTGTCAACGAGGGGCTGGCGTACACGGTCCAGCACGTACACGGCAAGGTCGAGTCGCACAAGCACCAGGGCCAGGTGGGCTCGGCGGTGCAGTTCATCACCGAAGAGTCAACCGAGAGCTCACGCCACATC
>DAIOEG010000160.1:0-3445 GCA_036746415.1 Phycisphaera sp.
GATCGTTCGATGGGTTGATGGTGGAGGTGGAATCGCTTTGGAGCGACGGTGCACACGGCAAGACGATCGTCGTGACGCGGGTGTTGTGGGCCTGGTTGCTGTTGGAAGTCGGCTTCCTCATCGCGGCGCTTCTGACGATGCCGACATCGGCGGGCGATGAGCGTTTGCGCACGAGCGCCGCACGCGCGCTGCGTCGGCAGTGGGTGCTCACGCTGCACACGTCCGCGTGCGGGTGTCTGATTGTGATCGGCTGGGCGGTTGCGATCCGAGCCGAGAATGAATGGGGCGGTGTCGATGCGGACGTGTTGTATCCGCTGTTCTTCTTTGGGTGGACGGCTGCGGTGGGCTCGCTCGGTTGGCTGTGGCTGGCGCGGGGCTGGTCGTGGAGCAGCGCGCGTTGGAGCAGCCGTTGGCCGGCGCATTGTGGGGGGTGCGGGTACGCGCTCATGGGACTGCGGGACGAGCAGGGCTGCCCGGAGTGCGGGGCTGCGGTGGGCGCATCGCGTTGGGAGCCGGCGAGGCGGGGCGAGCGCGACGCGGCGGAGGCGTGGGGCGTGTCGCGCTGGTGGGGCGGGGGGATGATCGAAGCGCTGAGTCGGCCCACCGCGTTTGGCCAGCGGATGCAGACGCGTCGTACTGAGAGCGTTTCGCTGCGTCGGTGGGCGGTTGTGTTGGCGGGGCTGCTGCCGGTGAATGCGTTGGGAGCGCTGGCGATGGTGGCAAGACTATCCGTTCAAAAGCATCAGTTTTCAATGGGGTTCGAGGGACATGAGGTCGAGGCGACGTTCGTCTTCACGATGCTCGGCTGGGTCGCGTCGGCAGTAGCGGTGTTGTTGTGCTCGGGCGTGGTGACGACGGGCGTGGGGCTGGTGTTGTCGTGGTGGTCTGGCCGGAACTTGTTGAACGCCGCGTATCGGTCGGCGTCGGCGATGGGCGGTTGGTGGTGGGCAGTGGTGTTGTCGATGTGGGCCGGTGTGATGACAGGCGTGGTGATCGCAACGACGTTGCTGTTCGGGAGCACGGGTCAGAATACGTCGGCGGCAAAGTGGGTCTTTCTAGTGCTGGTGTTGAGTCTTGCGGCGTGGGTGTTGGCACTGGTCGCCGTGTATGCCGTGCTGATCGGGCGGTCGTGCTGGGCAACTCGGCACGCGAACCGTTGAGTGCTGTGCGGTGCGTTTCTCTAACAGAGTTGAAACCGCAGATGAACGCAGATGGACGCGGATCAGATCGAAGTTGAAGCAGCAGTCACACGCTGCATCAATCCGGTGAGACCCCGCCTCAAACACTTTTTCATCCGCCTGCATCCGCGTTCATGCGTGGTTCCATCCCGCTGAATGCCACCCGCGGTCACCCCGTGCCGCTCAGCTTGCGCACCGTCTGATCAAAGCCCGCAACCATCGCGGCGATCATCGCGTACACCACCCCGCCGTACGCCGCCGCCGCGATCGCCGACGACACCCAAAGCGACACCCGCCCCGCCAGCACGCTCTCCTGATACGCGCTGACGTTCTCGTAAGGATTCACGAGCATCAAAAGCCCGCTGAGCGGCGACAGCGCGCTCAGCGCTGGCCCCAGCAGCGGCACGTTCTCCGCCGCCGCAAACCCGCACCAACTCACCACCGCCAGCACCACCCCGCCCACCACCACCACAGGCACGAGCGCGCCCAACACCGTCTTACTCCCGAGCGAACGCCACATCCCCGCCGCCACGCACAACGCGACAAACGGCACGAGCATCAGCGCGAGCAACACCGCCGACTCGGGCAACACCAGCGACGCATCCATCGTCACCCTCGCCGTGTTCCCGCTGTTCCACGTCTGGCTTGGTAGGTACGCGTGCACGTACTGCGCACCCGGCCAACTCATGAACTGACCCGCCAGCGTGTACGCACCCACCATGCCAAGCGTCAGCACCGGCGCCGCGATCATGACGCCCAGGAACCGCACGAGGCCGCGCAGCTTGCCCCAGATGTACTGCCTCGGCGTGATCGGCGTTGTCAGGAAAATATCCAGCGTGCCGTCCTCGCGCTCCTTGCTCACGCAGCCGCTGCTCATATACACCGCGACCAGCGCGATGACCACGATCTGCAGCATCAGCACCGCCGTGAGCAGGCCGTGCAACGCATCCACCTCCGAGCCGCCCAGCGCCGAGAGGTTCGCGAGCTTGCCCGTGTGGTAGAGCCACAGCAGCAAGGCCGTGCCCGCGATCGACAGCAGCACGAAGCCGTACCGCCCGCTGATGCCCGCGAAGAACTTGCCGCGCGTGTTGGCCTCGCGCCACGCGATGGGGTTGCCGCGCACGTCGCGCGGCGGCCGTGACCGCTCCGCGTGATGCACCCGCAGCAGCTTCGCCAGCCACGCCGGGAGCGAGCCCGCGCCCTGGCCCATCCGACGCAGCACCACCGCGCACACCGACATGAGCACCACGCTCCCGCCGACCGACAACGCCACGAACGTCTCGAACGGCCGGCCCAGCCACCAACGCTCCAGCCACGTCGCCCCCGCCAGCGACGCCTCGGGCACCGGCGAATACCCCGTCGTCAGCACCATGCTCTCGAGCACCAAGAGCGGGTGCACCGGCGTCAGCCACGTCGTGTACGGCTGCACGTTCATCGGCCGCAGCACCACGCGGTCCGCCAGATACGCCCCCACCAGAAACGCCGCGATCGCGATGACAAACACCACCACCGTCTTACGCCCCCCCGCCCGCAGCACCGACAGCGCAATCGCCACCGACCCGACAAACAGCGCGGTGAACCCCGCGATCGCAAACGCCTGAAACACCGCCGCCGACCGCACGCCCCCAAACACCAGCAACACCGCAAACAGCGGCAGCCCGCTGAGTAACAACGCCAGCACAAAGAACAGCCGGCCCAAGAGCGACCCCAGCACGATCTGCAGGTTGCTCATCGGCGTGGTGAGCAGGATGTTGTACGTCCGCCCCGACTGCTCGCTCGCGATCGCGCCGGCCATGAACACCGGCGCGAGCAGACACACCCCGATCACCTGCGCATACGCAATGACCGTGAACACCACCGAGCCCGACTTCGCCAGGTCCGACAGCGACACCGACGACCCCGACAGGTTCCCGCTGCTGAGCATCGCCAAAATCACAAGCCCCACGAGCACCGCCAGGTACCCCGTGCGCACAAAAAAATGACGCAGCCGACGCGACCCGCCGTACACGATGCGCAGCACCATCGGGTTTGCCGGCCCCAGCGTCCAAAACCATCGCGCAACCTGCATCATGGCAGCCGATCATACCGGCTGGCGTAACCACCTCGATTCAAACTTCTTCCATGCTTTCCGTGCCGCGTCATACACCGTTGGGCGAGCAAGCTCGCCCGCTAAACCTTGAAATGAATCCACTCCCCTTGCCCCATCTGTGTCCATCTGTGGCTAATTTCTTCTCCGTTCCACTGCGCTTGCGTGACTTGCGTGGCCA
>DAIOEG010000160.1:3455-6440 GCA_036746415.1 Phycisphaera sp.
CAGCGATACACCACCTCGTGCGACAGTTCGCCGTCCCGGCTGCGCGACCACACCAGCATCGGCTCGGGCGAGAGGCCCGGCGCACGGATCGACGGCGGCAAATCCGGCCTCGCCGATGCGACGAACGTGAACCGCTTCCCATCTCCGCCGCGCCCATCCGAGAACGCGAACAGCGTGTCATCCATGCTGCGCAGCGTCCGCGTGATGTCGTCCTCGCGACGCACCACCGCAAACTCGATCGATCGCAACTGGTCCCGCCACGCCTCGACCGACACAGGCATCGGCCAGCCCCGCTCGTCGTACAAACGGGCCGCCGCCGCGAAGAACTCGAGACGTTCCTCCGCGTGGTCCAGAGCCGTGGGCGACAACGCGACCACTGCGCGCTCCCAGCCGCGTTGCAACGCCAACGCGCCGCCCTTGCCGAACCGCGCCTCGAAGCTCACCTCCGCAGGCCGGCCACGGCTGAGGTCATGCAGATAGTCCACGAGCGCGCCGCGGTGCAACCCGCCCTCGCCGTGGATCAGGAAGTACACCACCGACCAGCTCTGCGCATACAACAGGCCCGAGTGCGACAGGTCGCCGTTGAGCGCAGCGCTCCAGTGCGCCGCGTCCAGCGACATCAGCTCCGAGAGCCCCATCGCCCGGCCGGTGCGCAGCGACTCCTGCACCCGCAGCAGCCGTGTCCCGTCCATCGGCCCGGTCACCAGCCGACCGTTCACCAGCGGCGCATCCTCAAAGTATTGCGCAAGCCCTTCGTTCAACCACGTCGGCAGGTCCTTGCTGATCCGCTCCCACGCGAACTGGTGGAAGCCCTCGTGCTGCAGCGTCGCCAGCGTGTCACGCCGCGCGTGACCCTCCGTCCACGTCGCCAGCCCCGACCGCGCGGGGTTCACAAAAAACATGCCCCCCGAGTGCTCGGCCCGGATGCCCTGCGACTCTAAAAACCGGATGTAACCCTCCCGCGACCGGAACAGATACAACGGCATGGGTGCCGCCTCACGCCCGCCCTGCGACGCTGAGCCAAACGCCGCGAACCGCCGTGCATACTCGGCATAGACCGCGTCCATATGCCGACCAAACGGCACCGCGTCCTCCCGAGCCAAATCCGTGTGGATCACATAATGCTTCGACGCAAACGCCCGAAGCGACGCATGCTCCAGCGTCAAGAACTCCGGCCGATACGCCAGCCGGCCGTGCGCCTGCTGCCCCCACGACGACCCCGCGAGCGTGCAAGACGCCAACACCCCCGCGACCACACACGCAACCGTTTGACAACGCCGCATCCCCCACGAGATCGACCCTTCCCCGTCACCGCTTGCGAGCCCCGCCCGTTATCGGTGGCAAACCGCGTTACCGGGCACCCTACAACCGTCACACCCCGCACGCCGGCGGCCCCATCGAACGTGTTCACCAAACCACCTCACAAATTCTGCGGGTGAACCTATTCTTTAACCGATAATAATCTTGATTAATAACAGGCAAGACTGCGGGCCGGGGGGTCCGCAGTCTGGCCTTTTTTCATGCGCACCGATCACCACGCTGATTCGTCTTAAGAGCCGCGTGGTGACAACACGCGGTCTGTGCGGCGCGTCGCCTCAGCCCGGAGGCACGTCCAGAAGCTCGGCTTTCATCGTCGCAAGGTCCAGCGTGGCGACGGTGCATCGGCCGGTGAGCCAGCCGCACGACTCGCCGGGGTTCAACAGCAGCCGGTCGCCGTGCGTCTTGATCGACGCCGCGTGGTTGTGCCCCGAGATCAAGACGTCGGCCCACGCGCTGTCGGCGGGCTTGAACCAGTCTTCGTAATGCGCGACCGCGATGCGGGTGTTGTTGAGCGTCAGCCGCAGTGGCCCATCCGTCAGTTGTGGCAGCACCGCGAGCAGGCCGGCCCGCTCGCCGTCGTTGTTGCCGTAGATGCAGTGCAACGGCTTGTGATGCAGGTGCTCGGGCGTGAGCAGTTTCGCAGCAAAAGGCGCGACGTAGTCGCCGGCGTGGATGAACGCATCGACGCGGTGCGTGTGCAGCAGCGCGATGGCGTTGCGCAGGGCGGGCAGCCGGTCGTGCGAGTCGCTGAGAATGCCGAGCTTCATGGGCGTATTGATAGCAGCGCGCGGCGGCCAGACGCTTCGCTCCGCTCAGCGTCGGCGTGTGGTTGTGGATGTATCGTGCAGCGATGAACGAGCGACTTGCGAAGTTAGTGGCGCTGTGGTCGGCAGACCCGGGCGATGCGGATGTGGCGTACATGATCGCGCTCGAGCACGGCAAGCTCGGCGCGGTCGATGAAGCGGTGGCGTGGCTGGACCGGGCGCTTGCGCTCGACGCGTCGTACCACTACGCGTACTTCCAGAAGGGCAAGCTGCTCGGCGGCGCGGGCCGCATGGATGAAGCACGCGTGGCGATCGACGCGGGTCTGGCGCGTGCGCGGGCCGATGGCAACGGTAAGGCAGCGGGTGAGTTGGAAGTGTTGCGGGGAGAGTTTTGACCGCAGATAGACGCAGATGCGAGAGCATCGAAACGATTGGATCAAAGCCCCACGGCTCTATGTCTCCATGAGACATGCGTGGCTTGAACACAGCGAACGTCAGCGATGATTCCCTGCGGTTGTCCGGCTTTCTCCCCTCTGCGTTCATCTGCGGCTCAAAACTCTCCACTTCTCTGCGGTTCAACGCTTTTGCATCAAAGTCAGCGTTGGAAGATGGGGAGCAGGCGGTTGGGCATCTCGAGGACGATGAGGGACATCGCGGTGCCGTAGGACTCGCCGTGGTTGGAGGGCCAGGAGCCGTTGGGCAGTTGTGTGTTGACCAGTTCATCGCGGATGGCGGGGAACCAGGTGGCCCAGTAGCTCCCGCCGGCGAGGAAGGTGGCTTGCGCGGCGTAGTAATGGCCGTACTCGATGTGTCCGCCGGCCTTGGCGTTGGGGCCTTGGATCTCGCGGAGGATGTAGTCGAGTCCTTTGGTGACGGCGTCGTCTTCGTAGACGCCGGCGTA
>DAIOEG010000161.1:0-6340 GCA_036746415.1 Phycisphaera sp.
GGGCGGGATCATCAGCCGCGTGCCGACGAACTCGGGGATGCTCGATGAAGAGTTCCAGAGCGAGCAACACAAGTTTCACCCCAACGACCACCGCAAGTTCCGCGACCGTAACTGGCTCGTTTACGGCCTCAAAAAGAACGCGATCGTGCGCGACATCGCAGGGCCGCTGGGCATGAGCGTGCGGGAGTTTGCGATCCGCTGGCTCGCCGACCAGCCAGCCATGGTGAGCATCGAGCCCAACATCCTCACGGCTGACGACCTCAAGGACTACGCGAAGGCGTGCGACGGCCAGCGTCTGCCCGACGCCGTCCACGCACAGCTGCGCGAGCTCTACGACCGCGACTTTGATCTTGGCGACGGCGCGCACCCCTGTGATTTGAAGAGCAGCACAGCGCCCGGCGGCAGCGTCCGCGCGTCGTATGAGCCGGCCATGTTGCCCGCGTGAGTTGCACGGCACGCCCCGTCTCGGCGAGGGCGCGGCTTTGGTACGATCCAACTTCCCCGCTGGCCGACGGAACGGTCGGCTTCCCGTTAGACAAGGTGACTTCCATGAATCGCTCGATGCCCGCCCCCACGCAAGCCGTTGTGAAGCCGATGTCCACCGCCCGGCTGCTCGCCGCCGCGCTGGCGTTCTCGCTGCCCGCATCACTCGTGACCGCGCAGACCACTACGATCAGCAGCAACTCGACCAACTCCACCACGATCCCCAACAACGTGCTGATCGACGTCACCGCAGCCGGCGTCACCTTTACCAACGCCTTCACAGGAACCATCGAAGGCAACGTCACCGCCACCGGCACAAACACCGCGACCCTCATCAACGACGGCACGATCTTCAATGGCATCTCCGCCTCGCTATTCCAGACCACGCCGTTCAACATCACCAACCGCGGCGTCATCGGCGGATCGATCCTGCTCCCCACCGTCGCCTCCGTCGGCGGCGACGACTCGGTCACGCTCGACGCCGCAGGCCGGGTCTTCGGCAACATCAACACCGGCGCAGGAAACGACACCGTCACGCTCACCGGCGTGACCAACGGCTCGTACTCGCTCAGCCGGCTGCGTAACGTCGAAGCCCTCGTGAAAGACAACACGATCAACGACTGGTTCCTGAGCGGCGAAGCCGTCTTCAACACCGTGAGCGTCCAGGGCGGCTCGCTCACCATCCTCGGCAGCTTCGCAGGCACCACGACCGTCGACTCCGGCGCGACCCTCCGCATCGACGGCGACATCGTCGGCGACACGACCATCAACGGTGAGCTGCTCATCCTCGGCTCGCAAGGCCAGCTCAACGTGGATGGCAACGTCCTGATCAACAGCTCCGGAACCCTCGCCATCGAGGCCGACGCGAACGGCAACGCCGGACGACTCGCCGCCGACGGCAACGTCACCCTCAGCGGCTCGCCGACCCTCGACGTCACCGAGGCCCTGTCGATCTACGGCCCGTCCACGACGTACACGATCGTCACCGCCACCGCCGGCGTCACCGGCACGTTCGACTCCACCATCAACAGCGACCTGCCCTTCCTCACCCCCCTGCTCACCTACTCGGCAAACGCCGTCACCCTCGAGCTGCAACGCAACAGCAACTCGTTCCAGAACGCTGCAAGTTCCGACAATCAAAAGGGTGTGTCGGGCGCGTTGGACCTCATGGCCGCCACCGCCGTCGGCGGGTCCAGCCAGCAACAGCTCACCAACGCCGTCACCGCCCTGCCCACCGCGCAGGACGCCCGCGTCGCGTTCGATACCCTCTCGGGCGACATCCATGCCGCCGGCACACGCATCGCCGGCTCTAACAGCAGGCGCTTCTCCCGCCAGCTCGACCGTCGCGTCCGCATCCTGCGTGACTACGCGCAGGGGTCCGCGTTCGCGCAGCCGCAGCTCGCCAGCGCCGCCGACACCGCGTTTGACTTGGGCGTGCTCTCCACCGCGACACTCGCACAGCCCGGCGCGGGCGGCGGGCGTGAGCTGGGTTACTACGACGGCTTCCGCCCCGGCATGTGGGTCGAGGCGCTCAGTGGCACGGGCGACTTCGACGGCGAGAGCTCGGCCAGCGACATCGACTACGACACCGGCGGCATCATGGGCGGTGCCGACTTCGCCATCGACAGCGACTGGCTCGTCGGCTTTGCCGTGGGCCTTGGCATGACCGACTTTGAAGCCACCGACCGCTCTGCCGACGGCGACACCGACTCGCTCTACATCGGCGTCTACAGCGGGTACGTCGCCGACCGCTGGACCTTCCGCGGCTCGATCGACGCGAGCTTCGACTCCTACGAGACCTCACGCCGTGTCAGCGTCGGCACATTCAACCAAAACGCCGATGCCGAATACGACGGCTTCACCCTGGGCGTTGGCGGAGAGGCGGCCTATGACCTGCAGCTCGACACCGACTGGTTCGTCCTGCCTTTCGCGGGCCTCCGCTACGTCTCGGCCACCACCGACGGCTTCACCGAGAAGAACGCCGGCGCCGCCAACCTCGTCGTCGATAAGCAGACCCTCAACTCGCTCTACTCCACATTGGGCGTCAACATCAATCGCCCCTTCAAAGTCAGCGACTTCATCCTCACGCCCGAGGGCCGAGCCGCGTTCCAATACGAATGGCTCGACGAAGACAACGACTTCAACGCGAACTTTGTCAACTCGCCCGGCTCGTTCACCGTCCTGGGCGGAGACCCGTCGCAGAGCTCGATCCTCCTGGGCCTTGGCGTCACCGCAGACTTCGAGTCCTTCCTCGTCCAGCTCGACTACAACACGATCATCGCCAGCGACCAGACCGACCACCAACTCTCGCTGGCCCTGCGGATCCCTTGGTAAACGTCCGTGCAACGCGTCCGTCGCGATGCTTGAAGATCCACACCGCATAACCGGCGCATTGAATCACTGGTCGTGAAAAAGCGTGTGTGACTCCAGTGTTGAACACCGAGTCCACTGACGTTCCTGTTTATCGCTTCTCCGCATCCGCTTCATCGGGGATCACAAGCCCCCGACGGTCCAGCAGCGTGCCCTCGGCCAAGTGCAGGTCGATGAGCGCGAGGCGGTAAACGATCCGCGACTGCACCTCGTTGATCTGCGCTTCGAGCAGGTCGCGCTGTTGCTGAGCCACGAGGATCGCTGTGCTGTCGCCCACGCTGAACCGCTCGCGCTCGGCCCGGACCGCGTCTTCCTGCAGCCGGCGTGTCGTGGTCGAAGCAGTGATTTGTTGACGCGCTCGCTCGACCTGATTCCACGCAAGACGGACGTCCAGCTCGATGAGCTGCTCGAGATTTGCAACGGCAAGCGCGGCCTGCTGACGCGTGGCATACGCACGCTGGTGGAGCGCCTCTGCGGTGTCGTTGCCAAGAAGCTGACTGAATCGCAACCCCGCCGCGAGGTCATAGGTGTCTTCGTCGAGTCGTCGGAACGAGTCGTCGAAGCGATTGTCAAAGCCGGTCTTGCCCAGCGCGATGAACACTTCGAGGCGCGGCAGCAGCCCGTTGCGGGTCACAAGCGTTTCGAGACGGTTCTGCTGGAGCCGAAGCCGGGCCTCGCGCAGGTCGGCCCGCGCGAGCTTCGCAAGCGCCAACCGTTCATCGAGGTCTACAAGCGCCAGCGGCGCATCTGTATCCGCGTCGCGCGCTTCGGTTGCAGGAGATTGCTCGGGCATCGGCAGGGTCGTGAGGATCAACACGCGGTCCGCTGCGCCGGCGGCCTGCGGCGCGTTGATGAGGCGGAGCAGCGTCAGCCGTTGCGCTTCGAGCTCGCTGCGTGCGTCGATGAGTCCCTGCTCGCGCAGCGCGACCTGTGCGCGGGCCACCGCCGACTCTGTGGGTGCGAGCACGCCCAGCTCGATGCGCGAAAGCACTTCATCGCGCTGGCGGATCGCGATGGCCAGCGACTCTTGCACGATCTCGATCTGCCGCTGCGCAAGCGTGTAACGCCAGTACGACGACTCGACCTGTGCCAGCAGCGACTCGGCATAGCCGCGCAGCTCATCCCGTGAGGCGCGGGTACCCAGCCGTGCCTGCTCGATGCGAGCGAGGTTGACGGCCGGCCCCGCGCCGCGCAGCAATTGCTGTGTCACCGTGAGGCCCACGCGGGCGTCCTGCTGCTCGGGTGCGCGGTTGGAGATGTTGCGGTCCTGCCCGACGGTGACCTCGATGTCGGTCCCGCTCGGCAGTGGCTGACGAAGGCCGACGAGGCCCGCAGAGTCTTCGCTTTCAACGGAGAACTGTTGGCCGGTGCCGCGGTTGACTTCGCTCGCGGTCTGCTCGCCGTACTCGAACTGTGCGAAGAACTCGGGGTCAAATGCGCCGCGTTCGAGTCGTTCAAACGTGCCCGCGATGACGGGGTTGAGCTGCTGAACCGCCAGGTCGCGGTTCTGTCGAAGCGCAAGCACCGCAGCGCCCTCCAACGACAGCTCGATCGGCCCTTCGTTCGCGATCTCGTACCGTGCCAGCTCGCGACGCTGGGTGGTCACGACCGTTGGCGCTCTCGCGAGCTCGGGTATCTGCGCATCAACACGCGAAAGGTGTTCCTCCCACGCCGGCGTCCACAGCGGCGAGTCTTCAGGCGACACGCACGCCCCAAGCGACGCGCACAGCGACGACACCACGAGCACCGATGGACGCGACACATGCAGCACTGGCATCAAGGGTTCGCTCCAACAGGAGCAGCGACATCACGATGGATCAGCGTGTACGCCGTCGGCACCACGAGCAGCGTCATCAGCATCGACGCAAGCAAACCGCCGATGACCGCCCGCGCGAGCGGCGCCTGTGCCTCGGCACCCTCGCCTATTCCCAGCGCCAACGGCAGCAGGCCCAGCATCGTGGTCAGCGAGGTCATCAAAATCGGCCGTAACCTCCGCCTGCCGGCCTCAACGACGGCCTTGTGCGCCCGCATGCCTTGATGCGTGCGGAGCTGGCCGGCCTGATCCACCAGCAAAATCGCGTTGTTCACCACGATCCCGCCCAGCATGATGCACCCGATGTAACTCTGCACGTTCAGCGTCGTACCGGTCATAAACAGCGTGACCAGCACGCCCACCGCCGCCAGCGGCACCGACAGCATCACCACCAGCGGGTCGCGCAGCGACTCGTATTGACTCGCAAGCACCATGTACACAAGCGCAAGCGCGAGCACGATCGACAGCAACAGCTCGCGGAAGGATTCCTGCTGCTCGGCGTAACTGCCCGCCACCGTGATGTCGTAACCGATCGGCCGGGCGATCTCGCGCAGGCGTGCGTCGATCTCAGCCGCGATCGAGCCGGTGTCACGTTCACTGGTGTTGATGCGCAGCGTCTGGATGCGTTGACGCTCCTTGCGATCGATGACAACCGGGCCGCGTCCGGGGCTGGTGGTGACTAGGTTGCGGAGCGCGACAGAATCGCCGTCGGGCGTGGCGAGCGTGAGGTTGAGCACCTCGTCCAGCGGCAGCTGCTGCGCATCGCGCAGCTGCACGCGGATCGGCGCGGTGTCGCCAGGCGTGCGGTAGTCACCCGCCAACCGACCCGACACCGCCGTCTCCAGCGCCTCGGCCACCGCGCGCACCGACAGGCCCACGTCCGCCGTCTTTGCGCGGTCGATGTCGATGCGCTGCTGGGGAACGCCCAAGCGCCGGCCGGCGTCGACGTCGGTGACGCCTTCGATGTCTTGGATCCGCTTGGCGACCTCGCGCGTCAGCGCTTCAAGCGTCGCCAAGTCTGGCCCGCGCACCTCGACGCTCAGGCCCCCGCCGTTGGGCAACACGCGGTTTAAGAGGTTCTGCCCCTGCGGCGCATTCGTCCGTACGGTCATCCCCGGGACCGTGCCAACCAGCCGCTCGCGCAAATCATCCGCGATCTCCACGTTCGATCGCTCACGCATCGTCTTTGGCACCAGCGTCAGGTCGATCGAACCACGGCCGCCCGAGTCCGGACGCCAACCGCTCGCACCCACTGTCACGATCTGAGCCGACAGCTCGGGCACGTGCTCCGCCACGACCGCCTCCATCAAGCGCGTCTGACGATCCACGACGTCCAGGCGCGTGCCGATCTCCATCTCACCCACCACGCTGACCTCGCCCTCATCGCTGGCGGGCAGGAACTCCGAACCGATCCACGGCACGAGCAGCAGACTCAAGCCCAGCAGTACCACCGCGCCGCTCAGCGTCGCGACGCGGTGCCGCAACGTCGATCGCAACACACCCGCGTACCACGACTCGATGCCACTGAACAACTGCTCGGCCCACGATGACGCGGACCGCACCAGTGAGCGACTGTTGACGACTTGTGACGCTGCCTCGCACGGCTTGAGCAGCCGTGACGACAACATCGGCACCAGAGTGAGAGCCACCACCAGCGAGCACGACAGCGCGATC
>DAIOEG010000162.1:0-2395 GCA_036746415.1 Phycisphaera sp.
TTTGGAACCGCAGATGGACGCGGATGCACGCGGATGGGCTTGAGACAACATCAGGCCCAAGTGCTGTCGCTTCAATGTGGTTTGCTTGGCTCGACATGCCTCCTGCACCTCTCTGATCCGCGTCCATCCGCGTCCATCCACGGTTCCAAACTGCCCCTCGAACACCTACACGCCCGGGCCGGTCGGAGTTTGACGCCTGTGACAAAGACGATGGTGGAATCGGCTTTTCCGGTTATACTGACGGGTCACAGGAGTGACTCGCTGGATGCATTCGTTTCGCACCAAGGTTGTGATTTTCATGCTGCCGTTGTTGCTGCCGATCGGCGCGCCCCGGGACTCGGGGGCGGGCCTGGGCGGCTTTGCAGGGGGTGGGCTGAACGCGTCGGGCTCTCAATCGCAACCTTACGCTGGCCGACGGCCGATGCCCGTCACACGCTCGGCCAACGCGGGCACCGATGCCGTCGGGGCCCAGCAGTGATGCCGCCATCGGCAGGGGGGTTCTCAAGTTCGACCGGGTCTCTCACGTTGCAGCGCGGTCGTGCGTTGTGTGCTGCGCTGTTGCTCTCGCTGGGATGCTCAGCCGAGCAGGTCCAAACTCCAGCACCCGCGACCCCGCCCGCTATCGAAGCCATTGAACCAACCCTCGCAGCGGTCGTCACCAGCGAGGTCCGCGTCGCCGCTTCGCCCGATGCCGCCGCCGCTGGCCGGGACTGGCTGCGCAAGCTCGATGTGCGCAGCCGATCCATGCAGACGCTCACCGCCAAGCTCCGCTACGTCACCGTGCAGGGCCTGCTCGGCGATGAACAGGTTCGCTTCGGCCAGCTGCTCTACGCCGCGCCCACCGATGCGCTGCCCGAGCGCTTCGCCGCCGTGCTCGACAAGCAGGTCGTCGATGGCAACCAGACCGCGATCGACCGACGCTTCGTGTTCGACGGCCGGTGGCTGCTCGACCTCGACGGGCAGGAACGCACCGCCGCCCGCCGAGAACTCGCCAATGACGCGGGCTCCCTCGACGAGTCGCTGCTGCCCGTGCCGCTGCGTGTCGATGCCGAGGCGATCGAGCGGCGCTACGACGTCTCGCTCATCACCGACGAACCCGTCGACAACAACGACCCCGCTGCCGCGTTGCTGAACAACGCGGTCCACCTGCGCCTGGTCTCCAAGACCGCTGGTCCGCGCATCGATCTGTGGTTCGACCGCGCCACGCTCCTGCCCCTGCGTGGCGAAAGCCGACAACGGGATGAAGACATCGTCCGCGTCGACGTCGTCCAACCCACCGAGAACGCGCCGCTGCCCGATGATGCGTTCAACACCACCCTCCCCACCACCCCCGGCTGGGACACCCAGATCGTGCCCCTTCAATAACACACTTTGAATCATCCCCAACGAAGCCCACGCTGCGCAGCTGCGTGGGGTCAGGTGCCTGTCAATGCAATCGCGCATTGCTGTGAACACGCACCCTGCAAATCAAAAACATAAAACCTCACGGCAGCGCCTCCAGCAAACGCTCCACCTGCTCCGCCGAGTTGTAAAAATGCGCACTCGCGCGCAGCCGACCCTCCCGCACCACCACGATGATGCCACGCTTCTGAAGCATCGCCGCCACAGCATCCGGCCCCGGCCCGCCAACGCGCGGCGAGAACGCCACGATCCCCGAACGCTCACCCGCGTGCCCCCTGGGCGAGTGCACCGTGCAACCACGCTCACGCAGCCCCGCATCCAGCCGCGCGTTCAGCGCCTCCACACGCGACCACACCACATCGAGCCCCACCTCTGACAAGAGCGACAACGACGCATCCAGCGCCTGCAACCCCGGCAAGTTGTGCGACCCCGGCTCGAACCGCCTCGCCGTCGGGTCAAACTCAAAGCGGTAGTCCCCGTAGTGGTGCGGGTCCACCATGTTGAGCCAGCCCACCACGGCCGGGTGCAGCTCTTTGCAAAGCTCTGCGCGACAATAGAACAGCCCCGCGCCCTCCGGGCCGAGCATCCACTTGTGCCCGTCCGCCGACGCGAAGTCTGCGCCGACCTCTTGCACATCAAAGGGCATCAGCCCGATGATCTGGATCGCATCCACACACAGGTACCCGCCCACCGCGTGCACCGCATCCGCGATCGGCCGAAGGTCCACGCGGAACCCCGAGGCGTACTGCACCGCCGACAACGACACGACCCGCGTGCGTGGCGTGATCGCCGCGATGACATCCTCGACCGCGATGCGCCCATCGCCGCGCTGCGCGACTTCAACGACCTTGACGCCGAAGCGTTCAAGGTCTTGCCACGGGTAACGGTTGGCCGGGTACTCGACGTTGGTGATGACCACCTCATCGCCTACCGTGTACGACAGCCCGCGCGCGACCAGCGCCAGCCCCGTCGAGGTGTTGGGCACAAACGCGAC
>DAIOEG010000162.1:2405-6058 GCA_036746415.1 Phycisphaera sp.
ACCACGTCGTACCGACATACAACACAGACTCCGCCTCATCCGCGAACCGCCGCATCGCCGCCGACGCCGGCGCACTCATCGGTGCCACCCCCGCGTGATTGAAAAAATCCAGCTTCCGCCGGATCGGAAACCACGCATCCAACTGCTCATCACGAAGCTCATGCATGGACTCATGATAGACCTGCGCTTGGATTCACTCCGTGCCCTCTGTGGCCTCCGTGCCTCCGTGGTGAAGCGATGCGTTGCCGAGTGAAGCGAAGCGCTCCCCCGCGCCTCTAAACTGTTGTTATGCGAACACACGCCCTCGTCCTCGCGCTGTCGTTGCTGGCCGTGCTTCAGCCGGTCCTTGCTAACCAGGTGCCCGCCACCGCGCAAGTCACATCCGAGGCGTTGCCGCCGAGCCCCGCGAGCCCTGCGCTCGACCGCCTGTTCGATGCGCCCGTGCTCACCGATGCGCAGAAGCAACGCCTCGCCGTGTTCCACGGCCGACCGGAACGCATCACCGACATCAATCAGCTCCCGCCCGGTTGGCAGGCCATCCACGATGCGCAGCGTGGCATCCTGAGCGCACAACTCGACACGCAGCAGCCGGGCGTCGCCTACTGGCAGGCCAGCGCAGCGCTGCAGCACGGCGACCTCGCGCTCGCCGATGCGCTGGCCGTGCGTGTGCAGCCCGCTCAGGACCCGACCGTCTCGCAAGCGCAGGCCGACCTCTTGCTCGCGCGCATCGATGACCTCGCCGGCCGGTTCGGTCAGGCCGTCACGCGCCTCCGCCCGCTCCGTGACCGCTTCCTCCACGACACGCAAGGCAGCCCCGCCGAACTCACCGCCGGCGCTCAGGCGCTCACGATGCTCGCGCGCCTCGAAGGCCGACCCTCCGCCGACTACCAGACCGCCGTCTCGCTCCTGGGCCAAGCCCAATCGCAAGACCCGCTCCACTGGCCGGCCAAGCTCGCCGAGGCCTGGAACCTCTACGACAAGGGCAACCGCGAACAAGCCGCCGAGGCCGCGCTCGAAACGCTCTCGCTCCATGATGCAAACGCTTCCGCGTGGCTCCTGCTCGGTCGGCTGTGGGTGGACTCGTTCGACTTCGAGAAGTCCAGCGAGGCCGCCAACCGCATCGACGCCATCACACCCAATCACCCTTTCGCAGTTGAGCTGCGCATCCGCGCGTTACTGCGACAGAACGACCCGACTGCTGCGCTTGCGCAGCTGGCGCCGCTGCTCGCGCAGCACCCGCGCTCGCCGACGATGCTCGCCTGGCAGGCCGCCATCGCCGCGCGTGCGTTCGATGAACCCGCGCTTGCGCAGGCCTACCGCGCGTTCGACGAGGTGACGCCCAACAGCCCGCTCGCGCTGGCGCTCGTGGGCGAGGTGCTGTCGGAAGCGCGTCAGTATCAGCGCAGCGACGAAGCGCTACGGCTTGCCATCGCGCGTCAGCCCAACGACGCGGCGCCGCGTCTCGAGCGTGGCCTGATGCTCATGCAGTGGGGCGACCTCGACGCGGCGCGTGAAGAACTCGCCAACGCCGTGCGCCTCGATCCGTTTCACCGCCGCGCGAGCAACTCGCTGTCGCTGGTGGAGCAGATGCTCGACTGGCCGGTGATCGAGACCGAGCACTTCATCATCCGCCACGCGCCGGGCGTCGATGCGGTGCTCGCCGCCGACATGCCCGAGTACCTCGAAGCGATGCGCCGCGAGGTCACCGCGAACTTCAACCACGAGCCGACGCACAAGACGCAGATCGACCTCTTGCCCGATGAGGCCGCGTTTGCGGTGCGCATCACGGGCGAGGCCGAGATCTGGACGATCGCCGCGTGTACGGGCGACACGATCGCGATGACCCCGCCGCGGTTGGGCGCGGGGCAGGCCGGCGGGTACGATTGGTTGAACGTCCTGCGTCACGAGTTCGTCCACACCGTCACGCTGTCGCAGACCAATAACCGCATCCCGCACTGGTTCACCGAGGCCGCCGCCGTCAGCGAAGAGATGACCGGCCGGTCGTACGACGCGTGTCTACTGCTCGCCACCGCGCTGCACGACGATGCGCTCTTTGCGTACGAAGACATCAACTGGGGCTTCATCCGCCCACGCAAACCCACCGACCGCGCGCTGGCCTATGCGCAGGCGAACTGGATGTTCGATTACCTGATCGAGCGCTTCGGCCGATCGTCGATCCACGCGCTCTTGGAGAAGTACCGCACGGGCATCAGCGATGCCGAGGCGCTGCGACAGGTCACGCAGTTGGAGACCCATGTGTTCATGCGCGACTTTCAAGCATGGGCGATTGAGCAGGTCAAGACGTGGGGCCTGGACCGTCGGCCGGTGAGCGAAGAGGTCCGCGCGGTGCTGCTGGAGAAGGAGCCGATCGTCACGCTCGAGCAAGTCGATCAATGGCTCGTGGAGTTCCCGGGGCACCCCGAGTTGCTTCGGCTGCGGGCGGTGGTGATGTTGCTCACGCCCGACACGGAGGCGAAGCTCGCGGCGCTCGAGGCCTATGCGCAGGCCCGGCCTGTGGACCCCTGGCCGCTACGCGAGCGCGCTCGCATCGCCATCGACGCCGGTGAGCCGCAGTCGGCGCTCGATGCGATCGCCACGCTCGACCGGCAAGAGGGCATGTCGCCCGACTTCGCCAAGGCGCTCGTGTCGCTCCACCGCCAGGCCGGCCGGCTGGATGACGCGGCCCGCGCTGCCGACCGCGCGCTGCACCGTGACCCCTTCAACGCGACGCTGCGCGAGCTCGCCGCCGCCGTCGAGCTGCAGCGCGGCGACAAGCAGCGTGCCCTGCGTCACGTCGAAGCCCTTACCGTCCTCGAACCCGACCGCCCGATCCATACGCAACGCCTCGAAGCCCTCCGCAAGGCCCTCGCGGGTTAATCGAACCCGTTGCCCTGTCGCGTCGCCGCATCGGCCGTCACAACCGTTACCACCCGCACCCCCGGAATGTGCTCGAAACGCCTTGATTTCAAGGCGATTTCGTGATTCCGCAGGCATGAACGGACACGCCGAGCCGCCCTGTGGCATCTCTTTCACCGCAGACCCGATCCACGCCCCAACGCGTCGCCCGGCTTGGAAAAGAGACCCTTCAGAGACACACACCATGAGCGGCATGTCATCCATCCAGTCGGCTTCGCACCACGCCACGCCCGTGTATCACGCGTCAAGCTCCGGCGCGTCTTCCACCGCCGCCTCGTCGTCGTCCTCCTCCTCGTCGTCTGCGACCTCGCTGAGCGCCAGCAGCTTCTCCATGAGCATGACCGTCACCAATCAGGTCGGCTCCATGCTCAGCCAGATCGACCCGGCCCTGGCCAACCACGACTTGCTCAAGCTCGCGCTCACGCTGCTCATCCTCCAGTCCCTCACCGGCGAACAACAAGGCAAACGCGGCGGCGGCATCGACGCCCTCGCGGGCCTGATGGGATTGAACGCTTTGTCGGGCGGAGCAGGCGGCTCGTCCAGCGGCCTGGCGTCCACGCTCAGCAGCACCACGGCCACCGTGTCCTACGAAGCAAGCTCCGTCCACCTCGCCAGCCAGTCGAGCAGCGCCTACGCCAGCACCGCAGCGCAAGTCGGCTCGGGCGCCTCACACGCCGGCGACCACGGCCACGGCGGGCAAGGCCACAGTCATGGTCACGGCTCACAACTCAATGTTT
>DAIOEG010000162.1:6068-6318 GCA_036746415.1 Phycisphaera sp.
CACCGACGACCACGGGCACCCCGGCCCCCCCGGAAGCGGCTCACAACTCAACGTCTGCGCTTAACTGATTCCCCGGGCCCAACACAGCCCCGATGTGCCGACAGGCCCCGCGATTCCAACCCGCGGGGCCTTGTCTTTTTAAGTCGATGATGATGTCCTACGAGCCGCGACCGTGAGGGAGCGGGGCAGGTGACACATCCTGTGATTTCCCAAAGCGCAAGAGTCAATGTACGCCGCTTGCGCTCCGGCT
>DAIOEG010000163.1:0-6295 GCA_036746415.1 Phycisphaera sp.
GCCGGTGCGGGGTTGTTGTTGCGTGGAGTGGGGCACGGGGGGAGGGTAACGCGCGGGGTGAGGTGTGGGAGTGGAGATCCGGATGCTTCGCCCCGAAGTGGGCTCAGCGTCGGCGTGGAGAGCAGGGGGATGGACGTCTGTTGATCCCGAATCCCTGACCCCTGACCCCCTGCCCTCTCTTCCGGGGGTCAATAGATCAGTAGTGCCTGGTGCAGCTGGGGATGGACGCGTTCGAGGTGTTGGCGGGCTTGTTGGACGAGCGCATCATTGTTGTCGAACTTGAGGAGGGCTTCGAGTCGTTCGAGGGATTTGTCGGGGCCCAGGCGGGTGAGCAGGGCGTCGATGCGGGTCGTGGTCTGCGTGAGGTGGGCGTGGACGGTGGCTGCGACGAGCTCGGTGGTGAGCGTGAGGATGAAGCCCGAGTCGCGTTCCATCATGGTGGCGAGCGCGTGGTCGGCGAGGGTCAGCGCATCGGGCGCAAGCTCGGCCGAGTACAGCCGGTCGTAGAGGCGGGTCGCGGCGTTGGACCTCGCGTAGCTGGCGATGCGGCGAGCGGCGGGCACGCGCTGGTCTTCGGGCAATCGGCGGGCGAAGCGCAGGTATCTCTGCGTCGCTTCATCGTCGTGCAGCGCATCGGCGGCGTCGGCGATGCGAAGCATGTCGGCGACGTACGTGTGAGTGTCGAGGAGGGATCGGCCGACGACGCGGACGTTCAACTGCGCGAGCAGGCCCGGCAGCGAGTCGGGGCCCAGGAGCGTTTGCACGATGGACGAGCCGAGCGTGACGAGTTGGACGTGGTGGTGCGCGGAGCCGTCGAAGCGGGTGAGGAGCAGCGCGAGCGGTTGGAGGTTGGCGTTGTGTTGCAGCGTGTCGCGTCGGCCAGCGCGGGATTGATCGCGGAGGAACGCGAGGTAGTGGGCCTCGAGCGCGACGGTGTCGAGTTGCTCGGCGAGGTGCTCGCCGAAGCCGCGGTCGATGACCTTGCCCGCCGCGGCGCGAACGGCGGAGAGCAACAGCGTGCCGGCCTGGCGCTGGGCGTCGAGCGCGAGCGGGTCGGTGTTGTTTGAGTGAAGCAGCGCGTGCTGAGTGCGCAGGCGGGCGTGCAGCTCTGCGAGCTTGTCGCGCAGCGGATCGGTGCGCTTGAAGGTTGCTGCGACTGTTGATGGAGGTGTGGCGGCGGGCTTGCGGGCGTGTGCCTTGCGGAGGTGGCGGACGGCGGTCTGCACGCGCTTGGCGGTGAGCGTGATGCCGGTGACGGCGCGGACCTGCTCGGCGAGAGCGGCGTAGTTCACATCCTTGCAATCGTCGCTGGGTCGGAGGCAACGGCGGAGGATGTCGTCGAGGTCCGCGTTGTCGTCGTGAGCCAGCACGCTGGACAACCAGGCGAGCACGGCGGCGGCGGCGTCCTGCACGTTGGCGCGGACGTCAGCAAGTTCATCGGTGACGCGGTGGAGTTGTTTGGGCTTGCGCGGGGCGTTGTCTTTTGCAGCGGTCTGCGGTTCGGGAGCGGCGAGGGTGTCGGCGATGAGTTCGGTCTGGAGTCGGTAGAGGCGCGGCCGACCACGGCGGTCCCGCGCAAGGGTGCGCGGGGCGGGCTGGCGTTGAAAGAGTTGATCGAGGGTGTGGTTCACGGGGCACCTCCTTCGGGGCGACCGGGCACGTGGGCACGGTCGGCACGTCGGTTCGGACCGGGGCAAGCGGAGGATGGGATCAGCGGTGCGAGCCGTGATCGATGTCGGTGTGCACCGGCGGCGGCGGCGGGAGCCGGTGGGCACCGGACTCGGCATTCGCGGCGGGCGCAGCGGACCAGCCGGCCAAGCAGAGGGCGGCGACGGCGACCAGCCGGGCGAGTGGAGAAAAACGGGTCTTCAGTGCTTGCATCGGGACGCTCCAGGGATGTGGGGACGGGTTGGCAAAAGGCCAGAACACCGGCTGCCCACACAGGTCGTGGCCAACGGTTCAGGTTCGCAACGTATCTTAAGGTTCAACCACCGATTCCCGAAGGAGCAAGTCATTCACATGACAAGGGTTATGCCGGGGGTGGGGCGGTGACACCCCGGGGGGGGGTGATTATGGATTGAGGATTGAAGATTGAACACGGAAGCCCCTGCACGATGCAGACCACGCCCCAACACCCACTCCCCACTCCCAATGCCACACCCTCGTAACATCTCACGACTCACGACTCACGCAAAAAGCCAGACGCTGCGCTCGGGGACTCGCCCAGAGCACGCCCAGCCCACCCCTAGCGCGTTTGAATTTTGTTAGGATTTGCACGAGGCGGATTGCTTGTGCACCTTTGGCGGGTCGCTCATGCCGAGCGGGTTGGAGGTGCCATGGATGGGCGGCGCTGACTCTCAGGACTTGCGGGACTGTGTATTGAAGGCGCGGGATCGGGGCTTGCCGACCAGGCAGGTGAACGGCGACGTGTTCGAGTCGTTCGTTGCGCGGGTGTTGGTTTCGCAGCTGTAGCCGGGCAACCCCCGGAGGTCGTGGTGTTTGACAACCTCTCCTGCCACAAGCGTCAGCAAGCGCGTGAACGCATCGAGGACGTGGGTGCGCACCTGCTGTTCCTGACGCCACAGGGCCCTGACTTGCCGCTCCACCGGACGCTCCCATCGAGATCGTCTGCTCCAAAGTCAAGCAACTGCTGCGGTCTGTGTGTTGCTGGACACGCCAAGCGTTGTGGAAGGCGATGCAGTCAGACCACGATCAGATCACCCCGAGCGATGAATGCAACTGCATCAGGCACTGCGGGTACACGCTACAGACGGAGGTCGCATGCGCTACGCCCCCGATGACATCTGGTGACGTACGAGTGATTGATATAACGCGCAGCGTTGCAGCAGATCATCGTGTCGGCCCACGTCCACCATCGCCCCCGCGTCCATCACCACGATTAGGTCCGCATCGACGACCGTGCTCAAGCGGTGTGCGATCACAAACGTCGTCCGGCCCTCGGTGATCTGACGCATCGCGGCGTGGATCTTTGCCTCGCTCTCGGCGTCGATCTGGCTGGTGGCCTCGTCGAGAATGAGGATGGCCGGGTCCCGCAGGATCGCACGGGCGATGCACAGCCGTTGCTTCTGCCCGCCCGACAGGCCCGTGCCGCTCTCGCCCAGCACCGTGTCGTAGCCGCTTGGCATCTTCTCGATGAACTCATCCGCAAACGCGAGCTTGGCCGCCGCGATGATCCGGTTGCGTGGCGTCGCTCGCCGGCCGTAAGCGATGTTGTCCGACACGGTGCCGGAGAACAGCGCGGCGTGTTGCGGCACGACCGCGACCTGTTTGCGCAGCGAGCGCAGCGAGCCGTCTGCGATGTCGAAGCCGTCGATCGTGATACGTCCCTGCGTGGGCGGGATCAGCCGGGTGAGCAGCGACAGGGCGGTGGTCTTGCCCGAGCCGTTGGTCCCGACCAGCGCGACCGTCTGGCCGTGCGTGACGTCGAGGGTGAAGCTGCGCAGGGCGGGCTTGTCGGCGCTGCCGGGGTAGGCGTAGGTCAGGTTGTCAAAGCGGATGCTCTGGTGGTGACGCGGGACGGCGGGGCGTTTCCAGTCGTCGCGGCGGTGCGCCTCGGTCGGGGTGTCGATGGTCTGACGCAGCCGGATCGCGCCGGCCGCGGCTTCCTGCAGGTCGTTGTTGAGGTTGGCCAACGGCTTCACCGAGCCGCCCGCCGCGGCCAGCGCAACGAGCACGAACAACATGTCGGCCGGCTGCGCGCTCTTCTGCTCAAATACCGCCCAAGCCGCGACAAGCACCACGATCACCACGCCACCCAGCCCGATCAGCTCGATCACCGGCGAGGACAACGCGCGGGCCGTCCGCGCTTTCATCTCCTGCTCGAACAGGTCGCGGTTGACCCGGTGGAACCGGCGGCGCTCGTAGCCCTCGGCGTTGTGCGTCCGCACCACGGCGGCGTTCTGCATCGACTCCTGCATCGCCTCGATCATCCGGCCGTAGCCCTGCAACGCCTGCTTACTCGCTCGGCGGATCCGCTTACCAAACTTCTTGATGCACACCGCGATCGGGATCATGCCCACAAGGAAAATCAGCGTCAGCTCCCACGAGTAAATGAGCGCCCATAAGAGGAACACGACACCCATCAGCACGTCCCGCACCGCTTTACCCGTCAGCGTCGAGAAGCCGCGCGACAGGCGATTGCTGTCCTGCACGACCCGTGACATCGCGTCGGCGGAGCCCTGCTGCCAGACGGCCTCCATCGGCGCGTGCAGGATCCGGTGGAACGCCTGCGACCGCACCCGCATCGTCACCCGCTGGGCGATTGTGATCGACAGGAACTGGTGCAGGAACCGAAACACCGACCCCACGACCGCGAGCAGGAGAATCACGACCATCATCATGGCCAGCCCCCGGAACGGGTCCTGCGGGACGTACTGGGCCAGTGCAGCGGGGTCGTTAATGAACGGCGTCAAGCGTTCGTGCGAGAGCATGTTCTCCGCCATTTGGCGGAGGTTGCCGTCGCCTTGCTCGAACATGAGGCGGATGACCGCGGTGAGCATGCCGAACCCGCCGAAGGCGGCGGCGGCATCGAGACACGCCGCGACCATGGCGACGGCCCATGCCGACTTGTACCGCAACATCTGCCGGGCAAACGACCAGAACGCATCCATCGGCGCAGTGTAGACGGGGTTGGTGGGTGGTGCGGTGTGGGGGCTTGACACGAGGAACTGGTATGAAAAAAAGCCGGGCCTCAGTGAGGCCCGGCTATCGGGGATGTTAGATTGTTGATCAGGGCTGATTAGGCCTTGCGGAATCGGGCGGTGGCCAGGAGCGTACCACCGAGGGTCAGGAGCATGAGGGTTCCGGGCTCGGGGACGACGACGACGCTGATGGAGGCGTCTTTCTTGTCGATCGAGGCGAAACCGTTGGTCGAGCTGACCGCCGTCAGAATGTTGTCAAAGCTGACGTTGATCTTGCTGGTTTCGTACTGAGAGAGGTCAACGGTGGTGGCGAGTTCAAAGGTACCACCGGTCGTCGAGATGCCAAGGCCAATGCTGGTGCTCGAACTCGTAGAACCAGTGAGCACGAACGGGATGGAGACGGGGTTCAGGTTCGAGTCAACAAAGCTGATCGTGCCGCCAGCCTGAACGGCAACACCGTTGCCTGCCGCGTTCAGGAACGAGAACAGACCCGCTTCTTGAAACGTGATGCTTTCAATCGTCTCGCCGGGGGTCGAGGCCTCGACCATGAATGAGAGACGACCGTCGGTGATGTCAGCGAGTCCGCCAACCGAATTGGCGTTGATGCCGATGGGCGCTGGGAACACAAGGTTAAACCCGTCGTACGGCGAAGCAGGTGTGCCCCAAAGAGGCGAATCATCACCCGTGGGTGAGGACTCGAACACGTTCAGGTAGTCGGCTTGCCCTGAACCTGAACCGAAGAACGAGCCGAGGGCCACGGAGGCCGCATCGCTGTTGTCCGGGACATAGCTGTCGATGACCGCTTGAACGGCCGCTTCGTCACCACCAATGATGGCTGCAGACGCAGTGCCCGTGAGCATCATGCTCAAGGACATCATTGAAAGGCCCGTCAGTCCGATTGTCTCTCTCTTCCTCATGATCAAAAACCCCTCGTAAAAGTGCCCGATTTAAGTCACGTACGCCTAGAAAATGAGTGCATTGCATACGCTGCACAGCACCTAACACTTAAAACTATAGTCGGTCTCACTCACCAACACAAGTCCTTTTCTAGGTTTCTTCCCCGAATCCATCAGTTTCTAACAAACGAGTCAGAATCATCTTGATTCTGCATTATCAGCAATAAAATAGGTGAAGTGGGGGGTCTTGGGTGGCCCGGTGAGGGCAATCGCCCGCCATGGGGCGGTTAATGCAGGGTATTTCTCACGCGTTGAGCGGCGTCCATCTGCTCGGCCGAGGGCGTTTGGCCGGTCTGCATCATGCCCATGAAGCAGTCAAAGAGGTAGCGAGCGTCGTGCGGGCCTGGGCTGGCCTCGGGGTGGTACTGGACGGCGAAGACGGGCAGGTCGCGGTGGCGGAAGCCCTCGAGGGTGCGGTCGTTGAGGTTGATGTGGGTGGGCTCCCCGCCGGCTTTTTTGAGTGATTCGACATCGACCGCAAAGCCGTGGTTCTGGCTGGTGATCTCGACCTTGCCGCTGCCCAGGTTTTGGACGGGCTGGTTGCCACCCCGGTGGCCGAACTTGAGCTTGGTGGTTGTTGCGCCCATTGCCAGTGACAACAGTTGGTGCCCCAGGCAGATGCCGAAGGTCGGGAGCTTGCCTTGCAACGCTTTCAGGGTCTGGATGGTGGGGGCGACG
>DAIOEG010000164.1:0-6254 GCA_036746415.1 Phycisphaera sp.
TCTCGGCGGGCTCATCGACGCGACGCCTGTGCGAACGCCTGTGCGGGCGGTCGATCATGAGAGTTGCAACAGGAACGCGTCAGAAAAAGGTGAACCACGCGAATCTGAACTTCTTGTGTATCCCTGGGTTTACGACCGTCCGCTTCTTGGTTATAATGGAGGTTGCTGCAGACGTTCGGGCCGTCGTTCCACCCGTGGGGCACTCGGGTTCCTTGGGACGATGGGCATCGGGCCGTGTTGCTTGGAGTTCGAGGGTTTTTCGACGCTCATCATCGGTTCGACACTGGGCATGCCGACCGTGTGAGCGTGATGACCCACACGTCCGATCCCTATCAGTGAGTTCTCCTACAAGGCGAGGTACACGATGTTGAAGCAATGGTTGAATCTCTTTGTGCTGTCGATGGTGGGGCTGGTCCCCGTGGCTGCGCTCGCGGACATCGCGGTGCAGCTCAAGCAGGACAACTCCGTCCGCATCACCAGCGAGGAAGACACCAGCAGCGTGTCCAACGCGGTCGATGAGGTGCTCGCGGACGGCCCGGTGCTCGAAGACGACGCGGCGGCGCTGAACATCCGCTTCCCCAAGTACTCGCCAGCGCTGTACGTGCTCGAATCAGGCGAGGACATCGATCTTGTCGCCAACGGCATGTTGCCCGGCTCGGCGGCCGCTACCGTCCGCGCGTGGAGCGTGTTTGACGGCCGATTCATCTCCGAGTTCGACCACGCACTCACCGATGGTAAGTGGGGCATCAAGCCCGCTCACCTGGACCTGCTCGCCCCCGGTGAGTACGAGCTCCAGGTCACCCTCACCGCGCCGGGTCTGCGTGAAGTGCAGATCGCGCACCGCTACATCGTCCTGCCTGCCGGCTCGGACATTTCCGACTCCGACTCGTGGTACGACGACCCGGCTGGCATCGACCTGCTCCCCTCCCGGCCCATCATCCCCGGCGAGGGCTTCACCGAGTGGGCGCCCGGCCCCGATGCTCGCGTCTTCTACGTCAGCTCCAAAGGCAGCGACAGCAACGACGGCCTCAGCGAAGCAAGCCCCCTCAAAACCCTCAAAGCCGCCCACGGAAAAGTCCGCAGCGGTCAGGGCGACTGGATCCTCATCAAGGCAGGCGACACCCTGAACGCCGGCTTCGGCTCCTTCAACAAGTCCGGCAAGTCGCCCGAGCTGCCCCTCTACATCGGCGTGTACGGTGAGGGCGACCGACCCGTCATCAACAACAGCAATACCACCTTCATGTTCACCTTCGGCCGCATTGACCACCTCGTCATGCAGGGCTTGCACATCAAAGCCACCGACCGCTCCGGAGGGGAACGCGGCATCTATTGGCTCGCCAACGGCAAGAACATCCTCTTCGAAGACTGCAAGATCGAGGGCTTCAAAGACAACGTCGCCTTCGTCGCCTCCGAAGTCGGCTCGATCCAGGACGTCACACTCCGACGCTGCATCATCATCGACGCGTGGGCCAACGGCAAGGACGGCGGCCACTCGCAGGGGTTCTACGCCGGCAAGGTCAAGAACATCCTCGTCGATGAGTGCTTCTTCGACCACAACGGCTGGAACCCCGAGAAGTCCGGCGCGTATCGCACCATGTTCAACCACAACGTGTACATCCAGGCCACCTCACTGAATGCCAACTTCTACCGCTCAGTCTTCAGCCGTGGTGCATCGCACGGCGTGCAGAACCGCTGCGGCGGCGAGATCGTCGAGAACCTCTTCGTGCGAAACGCGCTGGCCACGTTCGTGTCCACCAACAAGAGCTACGTCGCCAACAACGTCGTGCTCGAGTCGGATGACATCAGCACCAAGCCCGGGCTCGCTCGCGGGTCGGGCATCGAAGTGTTCCCCAGCACGCACGTGGTCGTCGAGAACAACATCATCGCCCACAAGCGCGGCCGGGCGAACCACCTCGAAGCGATCGACATCAAGTGGGAAGACCGCGGCTGGTTCAAGGGCGGAGAGTACGCCGTCGTCGTCCGTAACAACATCGCCGCCAGCTGGCCGATGTGGGACAAGAACGGCGCAATCGCCGTCACCACCGGCCGAGCCACTGTCAAAGAGTTCGTCGGCAACGTGATGGACAAGGTCTCCGGCGGGTCCGCCAATGTCCGCTTTGCCGACCCCAGCCGCAGCGCCGATGACTACCTCTCCGGCGGGTGGGACGCGTTCCTCGAAGGCGGACGCGAACGCCGACGCACCGAGTGGGACCCCCAGTTCACCGCAGAAACCTTCAACGCCTGGCTCCGAGAGGGCTACCGCGTCGTCGTCGGCGGGGCCTAAAATCGGCGGGCTCAACCCTGCTACCCAACTCAGGCCGACGCTGCACCCCAGCGTCGGCCTTTTTGATGCTTCGGGCTTAAGTGTTAGGGTTGAGGGATCAGATCGTTACGGATACATCGTGTTTTGTATTCCCTGATCCCTAATCCCTGGGCCTCGACAGCCGTTCCGCCACAAGCACCATCACGATGGTCGTGATCATGATGAGCGTGCTGATGGCGTGGACCTCGGGCGAGATGCCACGGCGGAGCGAGCCGTAGATGTAGATGGGCAGCGTCGCGTCTTTGGGGCCGTAGGTGAAGAAGGAGATGACAAAGTCGTCCAGCGACAGCGTGAAGGCGAGCATCGCGCCGGCGATGACGCCCGGCAGCGCGAGCGGCAGCGTGACCCTGCGGAAGATCGTCCAGCCCGAGGCGTACAAGTCACGCGCGGCTTCATCAAGCGTCTTACCCATGAGCGACAGCCGGCTGCGGACCACCAGCGTGACGAACGCGACCTGGAACGAGACGTGCCCGATGATCATCGCCGGCATGCCGGGGTCAAAGAAGGTTGAAGCCGTCTGCAATACGCTGAACGCCACGACCAGCGCGGCGGCGAAGATGATGTCGGGCGTGACGATCGGCAGCTCGACCAGCGTGTCCATGATGCCACGCAGCCAGCCCGGCCAGGGGTAACGCTCAAGCGCGATTGCCAGCAGCGTCCCCAGCACCGTCGAGACCGCGGTGGACACAACCGCCAGCAGCAGCGTCTTGCCCGCCGCCTGCATGACCAGTTCGTTGTTGAACAGCTTCGCGTACCAGTCCAGCGTGAAGCCCGTCCAACCCACGCCGTGACGCGAGGCGTTGACCGAGTAGACCGCCACCGCGACGAGCGGCAGGTACAAAAACGCCATGGCCGAGTAGCTCACGAGCGCGACGGGTCGAGACGTTCGTTTCATAACAGCTCGACCCCCTGCTTGCGTCGCCTGATGAGGACAAGCGCGACCAGCGTGAGCACGACGAGCACGGTGCTGATCGCCGCGCCGTAGGGGTAGTTGCGGCTCTCCTTGAACTGCGCGGCGATGAGGTTGCCCAGGTACATCTCTTTGCCCCCGCCCAGCACCTGCGGCACGACGAACATGCCCATCGCGGGGACGAACGTGAGGATGACCGCGACCCACAGGCCCGGCAACGTCTGCGGGATGATCGCCGACCGCAGCACCCGCGCGTTGGAGGCGTACAAATCCTTCGCGGCATCGACGAGCGACCAGTCCATGCGCTCGACGTTGGCGTAGATCGGCAAGACCGCAAAGGGCAACGCCGAGGTCACCATGCCCAGGTAGATCGCAAGCGTGCCGGGGTACAGGGCCGAGCCCGTGTCGATCCAGCCCATCCACGCCGCCAGCCGTGCGGGCGGCATCGCGGCGCTGAGGATGAGCATCCACGCGTAGGTGCGGATCACGAGGTTCGTACAGATCGGCACAATGACCAGCGTGAGCCAGACGTAGCGCATGCGTGGCGAGCGCGACGCGATATAGAACGACAGCGGGTACGCGATGGCGATGCACAGCACGGTCGTCACCAGCGACAGCAGCACCGTCCGCCCCAGCACGCGCAGGTTGTCCGCCGACCAGCCGAAGATGCCCGAGCCCGCGAGCTGCTTGTAGTGTTCGAGCGTCCACACCGACCAGTCCGGCGGGCCGTACACACCCCGGCCAACAAACCCCATGACCACGAGCACCCCGCAAGGGATCACGAGGAACAGCAGCATCCAAAGCACCGCCGACGCCGACAGCAACGCCATCCACCCGCGCAGCCGCGCCCGCGTCGTGAGGTGCCCGTGATGGATGAGGTGGTGTTGCATGGGGGGGAAGTGGCCGAGCGGTCAAGGGGCCGAGTGTGGAGCGCAAGGCAGGTGTGGAGGCAGTTGAACGAGTGACTAAGTGACGTGCGCCAGAGCTTGTTGTGGGGGAGAGCGGATTGCTTTCACGACCGTCTTCACTCGGCCCCTCGGCCCCTTTCTTCGCACTCAATCCTCCAGCACCGACACGCTCTCGGCGGGGAGTTCGAGCCAGACTTCGTCGCCGGCGTCGAGTCGCTGGGTCGGGTGTGTGCGGACGCGCAGCGGGCCGGGCTCGACCCACAGGTCCAGGTGGTCGCCGCGGTAGATGAGGTCGCGGACGATGGCCTTGAGGCCGTTGTTGGCGGGGCGGTCCTGCACGACCTTGATGCGTTCGGGGCGGATGGCAACGGTGCCCGCCTCCCACGCCGGCCGGCGCGCGGTGTCGAGGTGGCCCAGCTGCGTCTCGACGCCCGAGCAGTTGCGCGAAGCGGTGATGAGGTTCGCCGAGCCGAGGAACTCCGCAACGAATCGGCTGCGCGGCTGCTCGTACACCTCCATGGGCGGTCCGTCCTGCTCGATCTTGCCCTTGTTCATCACGAGGATGCGGTCCGAGACGGTCATCGCCTCGTCCTGATCGTGCGTGACGAGGATGAACGTCTTGCCGAGCTTGCGTTGCAACCTGCGCAGCTCGACCTGCACGTCCGCGCGCAGCTTCGCGTCCAGCGCCGACATCGGCTCGTCCAGCAGCAACACCTCCGGCTGGTTCACCAGCGCCCGCGCTAGCGCCACGCGCTGACGCTGACCGCCCGACAGCTGATGCGGTTGACGCGCCGCAAACGGCCCGATCTGCAGCATCTCCAACGCATCGCTCACACGTGTCGCGATCTCCGCACGATCGATCTTGCGAGCCCGCAACCCAAACGCGATGTTTTCATACACCGATAAGTGCGGGAACAGCGCGTACGACTGAAACACCGTGTTGACCGCTCGGCGGTTGGCCGGGGCCATCGAGACGTCCACCCCGCCCATGATGACCTTGCCCGCGTCAGGCAGCTCCAGCCCAGCGATGATCCGCATCAGCGTCGTCTTGCCGCAGCCCGACGGCCCCAGCAGCGTGACAAACTGCCCCTCTGGCACTTCAAAACCCACGCGATCCAACACAGACGTGGAGCCAAAGCTCTTGCTGACCGCTTCGATGCTCAACGCCGCAGGGGGAAGGTTTGTCAACTCAGCAACGCCTCCAAGCAAGGGCCGTTTGCACGACCGGTGCAACTCGAAATTACCACACGCTTCATGTGCCCCGCCCCGCGCAGACGGAATCATCGCAAACCCGGGCCACAAATCAAGGGCCGAACGGGTGCATGAGAAAAGTTTTTTTTTGAGTTACACCCCACATGCAACGCCCCAAGCGCTGACAGACTTCACAGATTCGATCCCCACGCAACGCGTGCTTACGCTGCCACCTGTTGACCACAGCAATTCTCACGAGCGACACCTTGAGCACCGACAACCCACTGCAACTGATTCCCACCGGCGACGCCACCGCGATCCTTCCCCTGCCCGGCAGCAAGGGCGAGCCCATCACCGTCATCGGCAACGCCGCTATCCGCGAGACCTTCGACGCCAACTGCCTCCAGCAGGCCGTCAACTCACGCACCGCGCCGGGCGTCACCGACCTGGTCTTGAACCCCGACGCCCACGTCGGCTACGGCGCGCCCATCGGCTGTGCCATGGCCTCGCACACGCACATCTATCCCGGGCCCGTCGGTGTCGATATCAAGTGCTCCATGTCGCTGCTCCAGCTCGACCTGCCCGCACACGCCATCGACGACAAGCAGACCCGCCGAGCCCTCATCAACGCCATCTGCGAACGCGTCCCCACCGGCGCCGGTCGGGGCCAACGCCACACGCCCAAGTCCCGACCTGTCCACGAGCAGGCCGGCCGCGCCCTGGCATGCGGAGGCGCCACCAAGCAGAACCTCGAGATGCTCGGCATCCCCGAGCACTGGCGGCACCGCTGCGAAGACCACGCCCACGTCGGCCACGACGACACCACCGACGCGCTCGACCAACGCCTCGACAAGCTCCTGCACACCGGCCGATTCCCCTCCTTCGCCAATAAGGTCCGGCAACTCGGCTCCTACGGCGGGGG
>DAIOEG010000165.1:0-3064 GCA_036746415.1 Phycisphaera sp.
TCGCTGACGCGAACAGCCACGAGGCGCTTCTCGTCCTGCGGCGCGCCGACCCACGAGGCGGGCATGATCCGCGTGTCGGCGGCAACGCGGTCGAGCTTGTCGTTGATGCTCTGCCAGGCGGCGCGGAGCTCGCCGCTCTGCGTGTCAAGCTCGGCAAGCGCATCACGGATGTTCTTCGTCGCATCCTCCGCGACTTGATCAACCGCCGGATCAAGCGTGTCGTTTGAATCGCCTGGCGTGGTTTGCGTTGCGCTGGCGGCGAGCGCATCGGCGAGTGCTTTGCCCTGGGGTTCGAGTGTGTTGAGCTTGCCCGCGACGTCGGCCCGGTCGAGCAGCATCGTCATCACGTCCGAGTCGGTCTCGGCCAGCACGACTAGGGCCGTCTCCCGGCCGACCGACACGCTCTCCATCTCTTCCAGCAGCTTGCGCGTGAACGACAGCTTCTCGCGCAGCGTTGCGAGCTCGTCCTGCCGACGTTCGAGCACGGCGACGACCGAGCCATCGGGCACCTTCTGCAAGACCGCGTTGATCTGGCTGCGCACGCGGCGCTGCTCAGCCAGCACGGCGTTGAGCGCGTCCAATCGGAACTGCGCTTCCGAAGCACGCAGCGTCTCGGCGTGCAGCGTTGTTTGGGCGCGGTAGTTCGACAACGCCGATTCGAGCGACGCCTGTGCCGATGCGGGGTCGCTAGCGGGCACGACCAGGGCGATGGAGACGGGCGGGTTGGCGGTGGCGCGCGGGCCGCCCTTGGTGCGGGTACTGGCTTCGTCGGTCTCGCTGCCCACGCCCGAGGCGAGTCGTTCGAGCAGCGCCGCTTCACGGGCGAAGACGCCTGCGATGAGCTTGGGGTCCTGCGTGACTTGCGAGGCGTTGCCGTCGGCGTCGATGGGCGCGAGCAGCGAGAGCGCGACCCGGCCGGTGGCCTCGTAACGCAGCTCCCAAAACAGCGGGCTGACCGCGGCGCCCAGGAGGGCGGTCACGATCGCCGAGAGGATCGCTGGCTTCCACCAGCCGCGCATCCACCAAAAACGCTTGCCGCCCAGGTCGGCCGCATCGGGGTTGCCCGGATCCACCCAGCGGACTAGGGCGTTGACGGCTCCGCCACGCTCGGGGGCGCGGGCCTTGGCTGGGAGGGTGTTGGATTGCAACGTCTTTCTCGTCCTTGAGTGCGTGAACTAAGTGCGTGAGCTAGGTGCGTGAACTGGCCCGTCCGCATTGGAAAGTGAACAGGAGTCTAAAAACTTCTCGGACGTGCGCAAAATCTGCGCCATTCACGCCACCACCCCGCCTCAATGTGCAAAACCTGTCAAAGCAAAAGAAGCCCGAGTTCAGTGAACCCGGGCTTCCGGTGGTCTTTCATGTTGCGGCGTCGCTCACACGCTGCGCTTATCCTTCAGGATCTCGGCATACGCGTTGTGGTTGTGGATCGACTCGAAGTTCTCGCTGTTGATGCGGTACCACGTCACGCGGTCGTCATCGTCCAGCGCGATGGCTAGGTCGCGGACGATGTCCTCCACGAACTTGGGGTTCTCGTAGGCCCGCTCGGTGACCCACTTCTCATCGGGGCGTTTGAGCACGCTGAAGACCTGCGTGCTTGCGCATTTCTCGACGATCGCGAACAGGTCTTCGATCCACAGCACCTCGCCCTTGGCGACGCGGACGGACGCCTCCATGATGCAGCGCTGGTTGTGGGCCCCATACTGGCTGATCTCCTTGGAGCAGGGGCAGAGCGACGTGGCGGGCACGCGCAGGGTCATGATGAAGTCGTTGGTTGCGTTGGCCTCGCACTCGAAGATGACTTCGACGTCGAGCTTGCCCATCATGCCGGTGACCGGCGCGGGCTTGTCGATGAAGTACGGGAACTCCATGCGCAGGTGCGCGTGCTCGGCGTTGAGCTTCTCTTTCATCGCCCGGCAGATCGCGGTAATGTCGTCGCTGCGGACCTCTTCGTGGTGCTCGTTCAGCACTTCCAGAAACCGCGACATGTGCGTGCCCTTCTGGTGGTGGGGCAGGGACACGTACATGTCGAACACCGCGACGGTGTGCTGCGTCCCGCCGTTGGCGGGGCAGTAGAGGGCGATGGGGTAACGAACGTTCTTCACGCCGACCTTATCAATGGCGATGTTTCGTCGGTCGTGCGTGCCCTGTATGTCGGGCATTTCATTCTTGATCACAGCAGGTCCTTCAACGGTCTAGATAATGACACCACATGATGCCAGCCCCATTGGCCAGCTATGCACGTAGGTACGTTAGGTCATCCACTCAGAACGGACAAAAAACGCCATAAAACTCTACGCATCGCGCTGCTTGTACGGCTTTGATGTGCGTTTGCCCGCTCTGAACAGCACGCTTCAACAATGCAGGGCGTCGCGGACTACGCTTCATACATGAAGCTCTACACCAAACGCGGCGACGCGGGCAAAACCGACCTCTTCGGCGGGCAGCGCGTCTCCAAAGACCACCTGCGCGTCGAGGCCTACGGCACGGTCGATGAGCTGAACGCGACGGTGGGCCTGTGCCTGTCGCTGACGGCGGTGCCCGGCGAGATCGCCGAGCCGCTTCGCACGATCCAAAGCCGGCTGTTTGAGATCGGGGCAGACCTCGCCACGCCGCGCGACCCCGCCGACATGGACAAGGGCGGGATGGTGCCGCGTGTGCAGCCCGAGCAGGTCGCGGAGCTGGAGGGCTGGATCGACGCCTTGTGCGACCCGTTGCCCGCAATGAAGACGTTCATCCTGCCCGGCGGGACGGAGCTGTCGGCCCGTCTGCACCTGTGCCGGACGGTGTGTCGACGGGCCGAGCGTTTGACCATCGCGCTCTCCCATGTTGAGCCGGTAGGCGATGCGGTCATCGTGTACCTCAATCGTCTGAGCGACTTGCTCTTTGCGATGTCGCGTTTTGCGAACCACGCAGCGGGCGTCGCGGATGTGCCGTGGGTCTCGCCGCGTCAGAAGCGGTTGGCGGTGTTTGAAGACGGCGCTGCGTCATGAACGCAGGGCAAGGTGTCGTGACAAGTCGCGGCGCTACGCGGGTCACGGTTGTGTGGGTTGGATCGCCAGCGCCT
>DAIOEG010000165.1:3074-6225 GCA_036746415.1 Phycisphaera sp.
GCGAGGCTGACGTGGGTGCCTTGGTCGATCATGGGTCTGGGTTGGCCGTGCTGTTCGAGCCAGTGGACGAGTTGTCCCATCTGGTCGTGGACGGGGGCGGTGAAAGTGATGCGTTCGCGGGTGACGGGGTGGACGACGCGCAGCAGCGCGGCGTGGAGCGCGGGGGTGTGCATCAATGGCGCCTCGCCTGCTGATTTTCGTTGTTTTGCAAGGCGATCGAGCGCTTCGCCTTCGGGCTTGCTGAGGGCGAAGGTCATGCTGGGCCTTCCGCCGGGGACGCTCTGCGGTGGCTGGGCCAATTCCGGGGGGCCGACGATGGCCCCGCCGTAGAGCGTGTCGCCGACGATGGGGAAGCCCAGGTACGACAGGTGGACGCGGATCTGGTGGGTGCGTCCGGATTTGAGTTCGAGTTCGATCAGTGAGTAGCCGTTGTATTTTCGGCGGACTCGGTAGAGCGTGAGCGACTGCTTGCCGTGCGAGTCGTGGCGGACGGCCATGGCTTCGCGGAACATCGGGTGCTTGCCGATGGGCGCATCGATCGCGCCGCTGGGCGGATCGGGGCAGCCGTGACACAGCGCGAGGTAGCACTTGAGGTTCGTGCGTTCCTCGAACTGCTTGGCGAGCAGCCAGTGCGTTGCGTCCTGCTTGGCAAACAGGATGACCCCCGTCGTGTTCATATCCAACCGATGCACCACACCCGGCCGAGCATCGTCACGCCCAACGCTTGATAAAGCCGGGGTGTCGCCAGACGCTTCGCTGCGCTCCGCGTCGGCGTGTTGCCCACCTGCTGCTGATTCTCCCCCCTCGGCCCTTTTCCCCTTGGCCCCTTGCTGCAAGTAGTACGCCAGCGCGTTCACCAGCG
Source organism: Phycisphaera sp. (assembly GCA_036746415.1). Taxonomy (GTDB): domain Bacteria; phylum Planctomycetota; class Phycisphaerae; order Phycisphaerales; family Phycisphaeraceae; genus DAIOEG01. The sequence goes on from DAIOEG010000165.1 coordinate 3,937, forward strand.
TCCCGCTGAGGTACTTGCGCGCGGGGTGTACGATGATGCCGGCCTGCTTATTCAGCACGATCAAATCGTCGTCTTCAAACAGCACCTCGATGGGGATCGGCTCTGGCCGGAGGTCCACGCTGGGCTTGGGCGGGACGACGACCTCGATCACGTCGCCGGCCTTGAGCTTGGCCGAGGGCTTGGCGACCAGACCGTTGACCGTGACACCGCCCAGCGCGATGAGCTTCTGCACCTGGTTGCGGGAGATGCCTTTGAGCGAGTTGCACAGGTGCTTGTCGAGGCGGAACTTCGCGTCGCTGGTGATCTCGAAGCGTCGGTGCTCAGCCCCGGCGTCCTCGAGGTCTTCAAGGGTCGCGGCGTAGTAACGGGAATCGTCGTGGCCGTCGGTCTCGTTCGCGGACATGCCGTCGGCTCCAAACAGTCGTGATGAAACAAGCGGGTGAATCGCCAAGACGCCAAGACGCCAAGGGAGCCAAGGGTCGCCAAGTGCGTGACGAATGGTTTCACATCCACGCCGGGCAATGGTGCTGTTGCACGCTGATGTGCAACGCCATCAAGCGATCGGGTTGTGAGACACGCTCACGGCTGCGCTGCGGGCGTTGGCTCGGCTGGTGTTTGAGCGGGCTCGGCTGGGACGGCTGTGGTGGTCGATTCAAGCGTGCCTGTCGTGTTGCCCATGAGCGATTGCAGCTGCGTCGCTTCGAGCAGGCCCGTGGTCTGCGGCACGATCGAGCCGGCATCGGTGGCACTCCCGGTTGTGGGCGCTGGCGCGGGTTCGGGGGCGAAGGTGACGGCGGTCTTGAGCATGGACAGGAAGCCGACGCGGGACTCGGCGAGCTGTTTCCAGGCCGGGTACCGATCGCCCGCCGTGGCCGAGATCTGGTCGTAATACGTGCGGGCCGATTCCCAATCCTCGCGGGTCTCGGCAAGCGTGGCCAACCCCTGCAACGCGTTCATCGCAAAGACCGGGTGGGCCGCGTCTGCGAGCACCTGTTCGTAGAGCTTCGCTGCGCGGTCGCGCTTCTCCTGACCGCTCGTGGCATCCGTGGCGGAGCCGGCCTCGACGCGCAAGAGGTCGGCCGCGTCCAGCCGAGCGATCGCCTGCACCGCGACGTCGCTGTGGTCCGCAGCGACGGCCTCAAGCACGTCCGGGCTGGTCGCGCCGGCCAGGTCGCCCCACGCGCCCTCAACGGCGTTGAGACGCCAGGTCCGCGTCAGGTTGATCAGCATCACCGTAACCGCGACGATCGCGATCACCAGCATGATGATCGTGCCCCACTTGGCCCAGAAGCCCTTGATGTCGCTCAAGGCGGAGGCGAGGTCGTTCTGTTCAAGCTCGTGTCGGTGCTGGCTGTCCATAGTTGGGAAAGCGTACCCGACGCGGGGCCGTTTTGCCGTGCGACGCGTGACGCCACGCCGCTTCGCGCATCAGGGCTTGGACACCACCGCCGGCTCTGGCACCCTCGGCCGGATCACGACCGTCACCGAGATCACCCCGCCTGCGCTGCTCACGCCAAGCCGCAGCGACTCGGACCCCTTGACGTACCCGCGGATCGGCCCGTCCTGGTCAGCGTTCAACTCGCCCGACCAGCCGTGATACCGCAGCTGCGTCTCGTAAAACGCGAGCACATCGTTTAAGCCCGACCGCCCCTGATACACGTGCTCGACCATCCGGGCGTACCCGTCGAACGAGCTGCTGCTCCGTGAAGGAACGGCCGCAAACCCGATCGGCTTGGGCACATCAGGGATCGGCGACTTCTGGTCGGGCACCAGCCCCTCGCCGAACTGAAAAGGCAGGTACACCCCGTCGTCGCTGTACGCCAATACCGGCCCCGGCCGGCTCGCCGACGTGCAGCCCGCCAGCCCCGCTAGCACCAGCACACCCAAAACGCCACCCAACACGCCGGACTTCATGATCATGGCCAAACATCCCTCGCCCGCTCAGGGCCCACGCATCCTACCCCCACCCCCGTCAAACCCGCAAAACCTGTGCAACACCCGCCCCGCTTGTTTGACATCCGCCCATCGCACCGATACGTTTTAAAGTTCCAAGCGGTTGCCAACCCACCCACCCCGGTCGGCAACACGATGGTGGGCGTAGCTCAGTTGGTTAGAGCATCAGGTTGTGATCCTGAGGGTCGGGGGTTCAAATCCCCTCGCTCACCCTTTTCCCCATTCACAGACAATTTCAATTCCCCATGGCCGAGAACGCCCGGAACCCTGCGGGCTCCTGATCTTGCGGACACACCTCTAAACCCAAGCCACACCGCACACCCAAGCGAGCCGGGC
>DAIOEG010000166.1:0-5641 GCA_036746415.1 Phycisphaera sp.
GCAATCTCCATGATAACCCCGGATAACCCCGCGTCAGCTCGCCTTGCGTTTTTGGGACGGCGATTCGCCCAGGAGGATCTTGCCCTTGCGTTTCAAGAGGTCGGCGAGGTGTTCGATCTCGGAGGGTTGCGAGGGGGTCCAGCGGGCCCAGCGGATGTCGACGCCCCACTTGGCGCCGCGCAGGCCGTCGCGGATGTAGCGGTTGAGTCGGCGGATCGGGAGGTGTTCGAGTTGGGCGGGCAGGAGGGGGACGCTGATGAGCGGCTCAGCGGGGTTGGGCACGAAGTAGAAGAGCACCTCGGGCTCGCCCTTGGCGTTGGGGGCGGAGTATTGGAGCGTCCACTTCCAGCTCGAGCCGTGCCAGACGACGGCACATTGCAGGTCGGCGACCTGCTCGCGGGCCTTGTCCAGCAGCTGGGGGATCAGCACGTTGGCGGGCTCGAGCAGCGTGTGCAGCAGGTCCTCGACCTCGGGCGTGTTCCAGTGGTCTTCCCAAGGCCCTTTGGGCCCGGCAGGCGTCTCGATCATGGCGGTCAACACTCCGTGATGCCCCGGATGGTGTGAGGCGGATCGACAAGTATATCGTGAGTCGTGAATCGTGAGTGGAGGGAGGTGGGGAGTGGGTGTTATGGAGTGATTGGCAGGGGCATGGGAGAAAGTGTTGCTGGCCCCTGACCCCTCGCCCCTTAGCCCCTTAGCCCCTCAGCCCCTTCCCCTGTATCGTCCCGCGATGCGTGATGTGAGTGTCATTGTGATGGCCAAGTCGCCGGTGGTGGGGCGGGTGAAGACGCGGTTGTTCAAGGGGGGGGTGTACTCGCCGGCGGGGGCGTGTGCGGTGTATGAGGCGATGCTGGCGTGTGTGGTGGCGCGGGTGGACCGGGTGGCGCGGGAGCTTGGTGCGGGGTGTGTGCTGGCGGTGGATGAGGCGTCGGTGATGCCTGAGCGGTTTGTCCTGCCGGGCTGGGAGGTGGTGGAACAGGGCGGGGGCGACTTGGGCGAACGGCTGGACCGGCAGTGGCAGCGGCTCGGAGGGAGGGGTGTGGTGTTTCTAGGCGTGGATTGCCCGGATGTGCCGTCGTCTTCGCTGGAGCAAGCGATCCGTGTCGCGGCCGGTGAGGGGGAGCACCCGGCAGCGGTGGGGCCCACGTCGGACGGGGGGTACTGGACGCTGTCGGCGGTCCGATACCTGCCGGCGCTCTTGCGGGGCATCGACTGGGGGACGGACAAGGTGTACGATCAGACCTTGGCGGCTGGGGCATCAGCGGGCGTGGCGGTCGGTTCGCTGACGGGCTGGCACGATGTGGACGAGCCCGGCGACGTGGCGGCGCTGGCTGGTCGGCTGGGGCACGACGCGCATCGGGCGGGTTGCGACCCGTCGCTGGACGCGCTGGCCGGGCGACTTTTCTTGATTCAACACGCGAACACCATGAGCGACTCTCCCTCCACGTTGAAACCTCCCACCCCCACGGACGGCTTGCCGAGCACGGCACTGGCTGCCGAGGCCTCGGCCGAGCTTGCCGAGTCGCTGGTCATGCTCGTGGACGACAACGACCAGAACCTCGAACTGCTCCAGGCGTACCTCGAAACGCTGCCCTGTCAGATCATCACGGCCCGCGACGGCCTCGAGGCCATCGAGCGTGTCGAAGACCCCACGCAGCCCAAGCCCGACCTGATTCTGCTGGACATCATGATGCCCAAGATGTCGGGCTTTGAGGTCTGCCGACGCATCAAAGAGAACCCCCAGACACGCACGATCCCCATCATGATGGTCACCGCCCTCAACGAGATCGGTGACATCGAACGCTCGGTCGATGCGGGCACCGACGACTTTGTCACCAAGCCCGTCAACCGACTCGAGCTCATCACCCGCGTGAAATCATTGCTCCGCGTGCGACACCTCAAACGCGAACTGGACCGCACCGAGGCGTACATCAAAGAACTCGAACGCAACCGGGGGGAGTGAGCAACGCTGCGCTTTACCACGGAGGCACAGAGGGCACGGAGAGGGGGAGGAGTTTTTTTGTCCGCAGATGGCACAGATTGTGTAGCGGGCGAGTTCACTCGCCCGTCTTGCCGGTGGTGTTGATCGCGCGGTGTTGACGCCGGGGTGCCGTGGCGCAGTTGGTCTACGACGCGACATGTTGTTGAAACGCGATACGCCACATCGGTGGTCAACATCGCATAGGCCGAAGGCCCATGCACGGACGGGCGAGTGAACTCGCCCGCTACGGGTCTGCGGACAAAAACCTATTTTGCGGCTCCGTGCCTTCTGTGGCCTCGTGTTGAACCGCCACAACGCCTCACTCGGCGATCGACAGTTTGCGTTTTTTGCGTTGCTCGGCGAGATCGAGCAGGACGCGCTGGGTGATCGTGCAGTGGCGGACGGCGTGGTGGAGCTGAGTCAAGAGCGACAGCGTGGTCTCGGCGTCGATGGGCTGGTTTTGGCGGGTGCTGAGGCGGAGGCGTTGGAGCGAGTCGGCGGCAGCGTGGACGGCTTCGCACGCGGCGTCGAGGGCGTCGTGGTGGTCCACCTTGCCATCGGCGTTCATGTCGAGCGTGAGGCCGACCTTGGTGCTGGTCCAGTCGGTGCCCGTGGTGAACAGGTCGAGCAGGGCTTCCTGCGCGCGGGCGTCGGGGAGGTGGCGCATGAGTTGACGCATGGCGTCGAACTCCGGCTGGGTCTGGCCGGCGATCCAGCGATACACCGTCGAGGGCGACACACCGGCGACCTCTGCCATCTCACGCGCGTTGGACCATTTCTGGTCGATGATCCGTTGCAGGACCTGTTTAAGCATCACACACTTCCCCCGGGGCGGAGCCCCGTTTACGGCTCAATCAGCCGTATTTATTCACAAGTCGCAGGCCCCGACGGCACGAGTGACCACTCAGACGAGCTGTGGACTTGAGCAATCCGCTGAGCAAGATAACGTCAAACGTTCATTCAGCGATAGGAAAAGTTCTATTGTTTTCGCAACGCTGCGAGAAGTGGACGTCAGGGGGTTGCGGGAGCGCCCAGAACGGTGAGCCGGGTGAGGCCGTTCTTGCCCTCATCGCCGGGCTGTGTTTCGTGGGCGTCTTTGGTTTCGACGTGGAGTTGGCTGGCGCGTTGGGTGCTCCAGTCGGTGATGGCGGTGTCGGGGCCGTGGTCCTTGTGGATTTTGACCAGGCGGTAGGTGTTGTCGCGTTGTGCGGGGGTGAAGCCGGAGTCTCGGATGAGTCGGCAGAGGACCGGCTCGGTGAGGCAGTAGGTGGTGCCCGCGGCGCTGACGACGTTTTCTTCCATCATGACCGAGCCCATGTCGTCGGCCCCGAAGAACAGGCCGACCTGCCCGATGCGTGGCCCCATGGTGACCCACGAGCTGCCGATATGCGGGACGTTGTCGAGGAACAGCCGGGAGATGGCCTGCGTGCGGAGGTACTCGGTCGCGCCGGCCATGCGCAAGACCTTGCCGGCCCGGGGCGCGTGCTTGCCGCAGGCGACCTTGTCCTCGCCATCGACCTCGCCGGCGAGCACGGCGCTCGCGAGCGTGTCGCCGGGGAACGGCTCGCCGCTCTCGCGGTCGTAGTTGGGCAGGTGGCCCAGCGGCGTGTTCTCCCGCTGGTAGGGCCAGCTGATAAAGCTGACGTATCGGCCGGGCCAGTTGCTTTCGATCGCGCGGTCTTGGCGGTCGCGGACTTGCTGCATGTGCAGGACGCGGTCGGCGGTGCCCTCGATGTGGCCGAACATCATGGTGGCCGAGGTGAACATGCCCAGCCGGTGGGCCGTGCTCATGACATCGAGCCATTGCTGCGCTGTGGCTTTGCCCAGGCCGATGCGTCGGCGGACGGCGGTGGTGAAGATCTCGCCGCCCCCGCCGGGAAGCGAGTCCAGGCCCGCGGCGCGCAGCGTCTGCATGACGGCTTCGAGCTTGGCAAGCCAGACCTCGGGGGCGAGCGTGTGCGACTGCTTGGGCGGCGTGGTCGGGAAGCCGGGGATGTCGAGGACCGCGACGAACTCGACGAACTCCGGCGGGCTGAAGCCGTGGATGTGGACGGTGGGGAACGCGGCTTTGATGCCACGCAGCATGGACGTGTAGTAGTCCAGGCCCAGGTGCGGGTGCATCCCGCCTTGCAGGAGGATCTGCGTCCCGCCGATGGCGACGAGCTCGGCGATTTTGTGGTGCAGCTGCGCATCGTCCAAGACGTACGCATCGTCGTCGGTCGCATCACGACGGAACGCGCAGAAGGTGCAGGTCGCGGAGCAGACGTTCGTGTAGTTGATGTTGCGGTCGACGACGTAGGTGCGGACGCCCGAGGGGTGCAGGACAGCCGCGCGCTGCGAGGCCCACCGGCCCAGGTCGTGCAGCGTCGCCTCGTTGAAGAGGCGCATGGCCTCGACGGCCGACAGCCGGCGCGAGCCGGAGATGACGGCGTCGATGTCCAGGTCCCGCGCGAGGGAGGAAGGGGTGGTCATGATGCCGGACAATAGCGTGGGCGCAGCGCCGCGACTTGTCGCGCCTTGATTTGAATGACGCGCAATCAGCGCATCTCCAGCCGCCAGGCGAGGGTGTACGTCCAGGGGTCGGATTGGGTGTCGTGGGCGGGGTCGCGCTGGACGCGGAGCTGGTACGTGCCGGCCTTAAGAGCGGGCAGGTAGATGTGCTCCACGTTGTCCACCCGGCTGCGCGACACAGCGATGGGCGGCGAGGGCGTCTGAGCATCGACCAGTAACAGGTCCAGGTCCGCCAGCACCGGCTCGGAGTTGGGCAACGCGCCCGCGCGGCGGTGCCAGGTCAGCACGATCGACCACTCGCCCAGGTCCACGGGCGTCGTCAGCTCGTACGTGTGCGTCCTGCGCGGCGGGAGGGTCTGGTGCGACCAGGACTTGGACTTGGTGATGCGTGAGGTGAGGGGGGGCTGGGGGCCTGAAGGCCCCCGAGCCTCCGAGACAGCGGGTGTGTTGGGGGCGTTGCCGAGGATCTTGAGGGCGTTGTCGAGGTTGACCCGGCCTGCGCCCAGGTGTTCGTCGAGGGGCTTGCCCGGGGCGGGGGCCCAGCCGGTGGGTTTGGTCGCGCTGGCGAGGAGGATGGCTTTGACGGTTTCGGGGCGTTGGGCGGCGGGCTTTGCGTCAGCGGGGAAGGTGTTGGCGTGTTGGATGAGTAGGGCGGCGCAGGCGGCGACGGTGGGGGTGGCGAAGCTGGTCATGTTGCCCGGCTGGCCGGGGGCGACGAGGTCGGGCTTGCACCGGCCGGGGGGGTCTTGGGCGGTGTACCCGCCGGAGGAGTTGCCGGTGTCCACGCCGACGGCGATGGCGTTGTAGCTGGCGGCGAGCATGGGCGGGACGGGCGTTGCTGCGCCGTTGTTGACGCCGACGGTCATGATGACGTTCTGCTCGTCGATGGTCTGGTCCACCAGTCGGCAGATGCGCTGGCCGACGTTGGGGTCGTTGCCGATCCAGGAGTGGGAGAAGATGCGGGGGGGAGGGTTGGTGGGTGTGGGTGGAGTGGTTGGAGGCAGGGGGCCTGAAGGCCCCGCAGCCCCGGGGGGGGGGTTTCCGGGGGCGGGGGTCAAGGAATCGGGCCGGTGCCGGTTGGGGCGTCGGCCCGGGGTTTTGTCGGGGCTGGGCCAGAGACGGGTCAGTCGTCTATCCGGCCCTGAGGGG
>DAIOEG010000166.1:5651-6208 GCA_036746415.1 Phycisphaera sp.
GGGGGTGCTTGGAGGTATCCGGTGGTGAGCCAGTGGGAGACGGCGAAGCTTTCGAGTGTGTCCAGGCCCGGGAGCAGGCCGCGCGGGCCGGCGAGGATGCTGGCGGTGGTGTTGGCGTGCTGGGAGGGTTGCGAGGGCCCGGAGCGGAGGAGGACCTGGACGCCGCGGAAGCTGGGGTGGTCGGTCTGCGGGCCGTAGGACGGCGGGTCGCCTTCGACGATGGCGATGCGTGCGCCTTTGGCATTGGGGAAGCGGTCGCCCAGGCGTTCGCGGGCGGCGGTCCAGCCGATGAGCTCGGCGGGGGTCGGCTGCGGGGGCGGGGCTGTTGTCACGCTCGTGGAGAGGTTGGGCGACGGCGGCGGCTGGGGCTTGATGCGCTGCGGCTGGCTGGGTTGGATGCGTTCGTTGAGTGGGCCTTGCGGTTGCTGTGGTGGTTGCTGCTGCGCGTGCAGGGCGGTCGCGCAAGCACCGACCAGGGCGAGCGTCGCAAGGGCGGATGCGGCGCGGCGCGGGAGCATTTTGTGAGGTCGTGGGAACCGGGCGTGGGTGGGCATCGT